>CAMFET010000196.1 GCA_945949475.1 uncultured Phascolarctobacterium sp. | reverse complement strand
TGATTTAAGTAAAGAAGGCTGATTGAATTCTTAGAGAATCAATCAGTTTTTTGTGTTCTCAAGATGACTCAGGAGATTCCTATGACCATAGAGAATAAGTTGGGCATTACTAATTCTGCGGAGCTGGCCAAGGAAGAAGAGCGACTCAGCAAAATGCAAGCTATAAAACTATTTGAGAGTGATGCTTTGGCGAATCTACCGGCCGGGAAATTTTCGACACTGGCTTTCATTCATGAGTATCTTTTTCACGATATCTATAGCTTTGCGGGAGAGATTCGTGATGTGAATATTGCTAAGGGTAACTTTCGCTTTGCTCCCTTGATGTACCTGCGGGAGGCTCTGCAGCATTTGGACGCCATGCCCCAGGGCAGCTTCGACGAGATCGTGGAAAAGTATGTGGAGATGAATATTGCTCATCCTTTTCGCGAGGGTAATGGCCGCAGCATGCGCATTTGGCTGGATGATATGCTGAAAAAGGAGCTGGGGCAGTGCATTGATTGGTCCATTGTGGATAAAGAGGATTATCTTTTGGCTATGGAGCGGAGCCCCATTCGTGATATCGAAATCAAGCATGTGCTCGGGAATGCTTTGACCAATAACATTGCTGACCGCCTCACCTACATGAAGGGCCTAGACGTAAGTTATCATATCGAAGGCTACAATGCTTATAAGGCCGAAGAGCTGTGAGGATGCAAAGTACAACTATATCACTTTGGTAATACAAATATATAAAGATAAAAACAAGAGCTAGGAGACAGCGCGCTCCTAGCTCTTATTTTATTAGTAGCACAAAAGCAATTGCATCTATATCACTTTGGTGATATAATAACCATGAGGATATAAAAGAGGGGGTAATTATGGATAAGCTTATAACTATCTATCATGGTTCTGAAAATATCATAGCAAAACCGGAGTATGGCAAAGGTCGCTTAAACAATGATTTCGGACAGGGTTTTTATTGCACCGCTAGCGAAGCTTTAGCCAAGGAATGGGCTGTGTCCTCCATGCGCAATGGCTTCGCCAATTGTTATACGCTAGATACAGAGTTTTTAAATGTTTTAAATCTTAATACTCCCCAATACACTATTCTTAATTGGATAGCAATATTGGTAGAACATCGTCTTTTCACTGTTAAAACACCTGTGGCCAGAAGAGCTAAACAGTACTTAATTGATAATTTTACAGTAAACGTGAATGCATACGACTTAATCATCGGCTACAGAGCAGATGATTCCTACTTTGATTACGCAGAGTCATTTATCAATAATGGTATTTCGGTTCAGCAATTAGCAAGGGCTATGCGCTTAGGAAAATTAGGTGAGCAAATTGTCGTTAAATCTAGCTTTGCTTTTTCAAAATTGCAGTTTCAAGGCTATAGCGTAGCTGAAAGAGAGCGCTACTACCAATTGCGCAAGGATAGGGATGATGAAGCTAATAGATTGTATTGGGAACTACTGGAAGAAGAAAATGACGGTCTCTATATACAGGATATAATAAGAGGGGGCATAAAAAATGACGATGCGCGCATACCAAGAAATGTATCTGAGTAATGCCCAAGCTGTGTTAGGGGATGCTTTTGATTATGCCGTCAATGTTTGCCATTACTCTGGAGAAGATTTTATAAAAATGTTTGTTGTAAGCACCATTAGTACAAAAATCGCCAATGGCGAGCCCGCCTACACTAAAGGAAAAAGTGGCATAGAGGTGCTCATAGACATAGTATACGAAACTACCGGCAAATATATCCCAATAATACCTGAGGCTAGATTTTCTCGGTCTCCTGAATATTGGATTGGTTGGGCGATAGCTTATTATCAATGGTACTCCTGCAGAAAATTCGGGGAGATTTTTAGGGCAATTAGCTTTGCCGATTTAAAAAGCCTCTATCATACTTTACACGAAGCAGACATTAGCAAATTCGTGGATATAGTTGATGCGAAAATGAAGGAGTATTATCCAGAAACAAGGCTTAAAAGCTTTAGAAGTACAAATGGATTAAGCCAAAATGAGCTAGCTAGAGTTTCTGGTGTTAATTCTCGCTCCATCCAAATGTATGAACAGCGCCATAAGAATATCAATAAGGCTAGTGCAGAGACAGTTTGGCGGTTGGCTAAGGCCTTGAATTGTGGTATGGAGGATTTGCTTGAGGTTTAAAAGTTGTTTTTTAAAGGTCCGTGTCAAGAATAAAGCCTTTTAACAGGTATTCTTTCAATGTGCTATTGGCCCATAACCATATTTGTAATTTTGTCTGCATCTAGGATAATTTCAATGTTTTTGTCAGTAACAATAACTTTGATTAAGAATAATTCGACTAACAATTTTTTGGCGGAGTTAGTATCAAGTGAGCATATTTTAGATTCAAAAAGTTTAAAGGCTTTAATTATGGCCTCGTCAGTTAGCACCTTAAGGTTCTTTTTATCTTTAAGATTGTCAATCTGGGCTTTTAATTTTTCGACTTCTGCATTGACAGCAGAAATCCTACCTAAAGTGTAGTCATCGTTTATGCCTTGTTCGACAAGACAATACAAATTATTTCTGCGTTTGATCGCGCCGGTCATTTGAGAAGTTTTAGTATGAATTTCATCCTCAACATCATCCTTGAGTGTAGCGTATTGTTGACGCATTTTATCTGCAATCCGCAACAATGCTTCAGAATTGAGAAAAGTGTGCTTGATTTTATTGATTACAGCTGTATCTACAATTTCAGTATTAATCTGCTTCTGCGCGCATTTGTGGGCAGGGGTTCTATCTTTGTCCAAGCAATCATAGTAACTATACGATTTTTTGCGGGGAGTGTTTGTGTGCCCTCCCATGGCACTCCCGCAATGCCCACAAAAAATTTTGCCCGTTAAAAGATACTGGCGTTTCCCGTTATATATTCCAGGTCTGGACTTGTTTTGTCGCCTGCGGGCTTGTGCTGCCTCGTATAACTCCTTGCTGATTATTGCAGGGATGGCGTTGTCTATAGTAATGTAATCTTCGGGGAAAGATTTAGCATGCATATTGCGGCCTTTA
>CAMFET010000195.1 GCA_945949475.1 uncultured Phascolarctobacterium sp. | reverse complement strand
AATTTCGTGGTGGGCGCTAACGGGATCGAACCGCTGACATTCTGCTTGTAAGGCAGACGCTCTCCCAGCTGAGCTAAGCGCCCGAAAATGGTGACCGGTGGGGGAATCGAACCCCCGATACCGCCGTGAAAGGGCGGTGTCTTAACCGCTTGACCAACCGGCCAGGTGGCTCCCCGAGTAGGACTCGAACCTACGACGCCCTGATTAACAGTCAGGTGTTCTACCGACTGAACTATCGGGGAATGATACCGGATGCTTGAGCTTTTGTATCGCTCAACATCACGAATGTTATTATAAGCTTTTCTAGGAACTTTGTCAACACCTTTTTCGAAAAAAATTATGGTTTTGACAAAGAAGTTAGGTTAAATATGTAAGCTTGCTGGCTACTAGCAGTGGTGCTGGCTTTAGGCTTCCACCTTAACGACGATTTTTTGCACATGTTGAATTGCGCCTTCGCCACAGCAGCCATGAGCACAGTTGGGACGATGCAGCTCCCAGGGGAAGAAAATAGCAAAATCGCCGGTGTTTAAAACAACACAATTCTTTTCCTTGGGGTCAGCATAGAAAATAACGTCGTTTTCGTCGGCCTTGTTCTCTGTTTCTATACAAGCAGGTGTTAAGGGGGTGAACCAAATGGTTTCACTGCCTTGCGCAACATATTGAACATCAATATATTGGTTGTGCTTTTCGGCACGGCGCTCAGCCTTGGGCTCGGTGTTATAAGTATTTACGCGGGCAAACACCCTGCGACCATCAATCTCGTATTCACCATTGGGAATTTGGCTAAAATCAGTAGCTGCAATATAAGCCAGTGCTTGCGCTAAACGAGGGCTTACAAAGGGCAGCAGCTTATAAATATCTTTTTTATTACCAGTCAGCATAATATGGCCTCCTTATTTTTGCTTTAAGTAAATTATAGCAGAGTAATTTGCTGTTGACAACGCATTAACAGCTACTTCTCAAAGCAGGCTGGCTTATGTTATAATATAATGTATGATTTTATGCTTAATTCTTTTCTATAAAAATAAGAAAGAGGTTTCTGATGAGTTATTTGAACGTGACCAATGTTTCTCATTCCTTTGGCGGTCGCCAAATTTTAGAAAATGTTTCCTTCAAGCTGCAACGGGGCGAGCATGTAGGCTTGGTCGGTGCTAACGGCGAAGGTAAATCCACCTTTTTGAATATCGTTACGGGCCACGTGCTGCCCGATGATGGCAAGGTGGAGTGGCCCGGCAAGGCCACTGTGGGCTATTTGGATCAGCAAAGCACCCTGCAAAAGGGGATGACCATTCGTGAGGTGCTGCACACCGCCTTTGATGCTCTTTATGAAAAGGAGCAGCAGATGCTGGATTATTACGAAAAAATGGGTGATGCTACTCCCGAGGAAATGGATAAAATGATGAACGCCGTGGGCGAAATCCAAACGGAGCTGGAGCACGCTGGCTTTTATTCCTTGGATAGCAAAATTGAAGAATTCGCCAACGGCTTGGGTTTGGGTAGCATTGGCCTGGACAAAGATGTCAGCGAATTATCAGGCGGTCAGCGCAGCAAGGTGCTGCTGACCAAGCTACTGCTACAAAACTCCCAAATTTTGCTTCTCGACGAGCCCACCAACTATTTGGATGTGGAGCACATTGAATGGCTTACCAAATTCTTGCAGGATTACGAGCATGCCTTCATTTTGATTTCCCATGATGTGCCCTTCCTCAATAATGTATGCAATGTAATTTATCACTTAGAAAACTGTGAGCTCACTCGCTACAGCGGTAATTACGATAAATTCCAAGAGATGTATGCTATTTATCAAGCACAAAAGGCTAGTGCTTACGAGCGCCAGCAGCAGGAGGTAGCTAAGCTAGAGGACTTTATTGCGCGCAACAAGGCTCGCGTAGCCACCACCAATATGGCCAAGAGCCGTCAGCGCAAGCTGGACAAGATGGAGATGATTGAAAAGCCGCGCGAAAAGATTAAGCCCACCTTCCAATTTAAGGAAGCACGCACTCCCAGCCGCTTTATTGTGGAGGCCAAGGATTTGGTGCTGGGCTATGACAGTGCCCTCACCCGTCCTGTAACCTTCAATTTGGAGCGTGGCCAAAAGATTGCTATAAAAGGCGTCAACGGCTTGGGCAAAACCACTCTTTTAAAGACGATCTTGGGCATCATTCCTCCCTTCAGCGGCAAGGTGGAGCTGGGCGAATTTTTGGAGCCCGGCTATTTTGAGCAGGAGGAGCGCGAAAAGAACGATAAAACTGCGCTTGAGGATGTATGGGATGCTTATCCCGGCATGACCAATTATGAGGTGCGTGCTGCTTTAGCAGGCTGTGGCTTGACTAATGAGCACATCACCAGCAAGGTTTTTGTGCTGAGCGGCGGTGAAGCTGCCAAGGTGCGCCTGTGCAAGGTGATGCTGAAGGATGTGAACTGGCTGGTGCTGGACGAGCCTACCAACCATCTTGATGTGGATGCTAAGGAGGAGCTGCAAAGAGCGCTGAAGGCTTTTAAGGGCAGCGTGCTGTTGGTATCACATGAGCCTGAATTCTATGAGGGATGGGTGGATAAGGTTTGGAATATCGAGGACTGGACAACGAAGATAATATAGTACAATAGCAACGTTCCATAAGGCGTCATCTGCTTCGTTGCGGCTCCTTGAAGTATTATATATACGTCTGCGTCGCCACGCCTCGCATCTAACGCCTTCTGAAACGTTCATATAAAACGTATTTACAAAAAAAGCACTGCTTTCGCTCCAAATTGCGTTAGCAGTGCTTTTAAATTTCGTTGCGACTTGCTTGGGGAATAACCGATTCGATAAAGGCCTTAACGATAGCTGGGTCAAAGTCTAGCCCAGCCTTGTTTTGCAGCTCGACGATGGCGTCGGCATGAGTTTTTTGCCAATGGGTAGTGCAGGGATTAATGTTGCGGTCGTAATAGTTGGCCACAGCCACAATGCGCGCACCAATGGGAATATTTTGTCCCTTTAAGCGTTTGGGGTAGCCAGTGCCGTCCCATTTTTCGTG
>CAMFET010000194.1 GCA_945949475.1 uncultured Phascolarctobacterium sp. | reverse complement strand
CTTAGTATAGCGTTTGCCGTCTATAATATTATCATTATCAACCTGTTCCAGTAAAAAGCTACTCTTGCGTTCACCCTTTTGCAACACATAATAACAGCCACCGGCCACACTGCCAGCGTTCTTATAAAGACCTGCCACAGCCAAAATATACAATGGTAGCTGCACATCAAAGCCGGCTGCCAAATCCTTGCCGCTGGGCACAGAGCTTGCACTACGCTTATAGTCAGTAATAAACACTCTCTGACCATCACTATCTATTCTATCAATGCGACCGTTTAGCGTAACTCGTGTTCCATTGGACAGGTGCAGTGGCAGAGGCTTGCCATTTTTCGAACTAAAATCCCATTCTACAGCGCAGGGAGTAAAGTTCCAGCCCTTCTGATCCTCATATTCATAGCGTAGCCACCGCTTCAGCATATTCAGCAAACGCGGTGCCTCAGCTTGCCAGAGCAAGCCATTCACTATCTTTCCCTGCTCCAACGCCTCTTGGGCAGTCTTAGCAAATATACCCTCCAGCTCCTGCTCCAAATCCGCCAAGGGAAGGTCGTAGAACCTAGCATGCAAATGCTTTTCAGTAAACCCAGCCAACACCTGATGCAGCAAATCACCCTCATCTGCAGCAGTAAGCTCATCCTCCAAAGCAGTGAATTTCTGCTGTTGCCAAACGCGCTGCCCCAAATACTGGAAGGGACATGCCGCATAAAGCTCTAGAGCACTGGCATTAAAGCTAGTACCTACTTTTTTGGCCACTTGCTTTTGTAAAGCAGTATCAGTTAGCACGCCATTATAAAGCATATTCTCCCTACGTTTATAATCAGCTTCCGCAGCCTCCAAAGTCGGCTCACCCCATTGCTCACGTAACCACTCAATATTTGTGGTGCGTGAGCCTTGGGATAACTCTTCAGCGGAAGCACAGGCT
This sequence comes from uncultured Phascolarctobacterium sp., assembly GCA_945949475.1. GTDB lineage: Bacteria > Bacillota > Negativicutes > Acidaminococcales > Acidaminococcaceae > Phascolarctobacterium_A. The sequence continues at coordinate 2,099 of CAMFET010000194.1, read as the reverse complement.
TTAATGGGACTCATAACCACCTGCTGCTCCTGTGCTTCTTCCTCACCTTTATTATTGCTACGCGGCTTAGCATCAATAAATAGCCTTTGCACCGACCCAATATAGGAGCTGGCCCCTGCCTTATTATCCTGATAATAGCTCAGAACCAATTGTTTGCGAGCACAGCCAATGGCAGCAGCAAAGAAGCCTGCATCCTCAGCGTAGGCCAAGGATGTATTGGGTAGCTCCAAACCAGCTTCTTTGAGCTCTTTACGTTCTTTATCATTATAAATCCAGTTTTCGTTGTTAACTCTGGGAAATACACCTTCACGTAAGCCCAGCACAAAGACGTAATCAAAGACTAGGCCTTGAATATTCATTACCTCTGTTATTAAGACGCCATCCTGACGCCCCGGCTTTAAAATGACCTGTACTCCCTGCAAAGCATCCGATAAAATTCTTTGCCATTTGCTCAAGGAAATAAACGTCTCTCCCTGCCCACAGTTTTTATAATCATCAAGCAGTTGCTGTATCACCTGCTTAAGTAAGCGGCAGCTTTGTAACACAATACTCATGGCATATAGCTCAATGCGACCAGCCTGATACATAGAGCCCAAGGTCTTTGCTAACTGCAGCTGCTCTAAAAGCTGGAGCATTTGCTCGCCATACGTAACAATAGCTGCTTTAGCAGGCAGCTGTTGTAAAAAAGCATCCACAAGCTGCACTTTTTCATCAACCAAACCGGCTTCATGCATTTTTTGCTGCACTCCGCTACGGGTTTTAAAATAGTTTTCTTGGCGTAATAGATTAATTGCTTCACCATCAATATTTAGCAAAAGACGTGCTAAAGGAGCAGTTAATAGTCTAATATAAGCCTCAGCACCATCATGATTATCTGCCGCAGCATCTAGTAAAAGTAATAAGAACTCCGTCAAAGGCTGAACGACCAAGCTGCTAGTTTGGGGCAAATTAATGGGCACGCCATATTCATCAGCAATTAAACGTAGTCCTGTGAATTTACTTAAATCCCGCACCGTAATTAGAATCTGGGACGGCTCCACGCCTTGGGTTAATAACTCCTTCACTTTGGTCAAAGCAAAGCGCAGCTCCTGCTCCTGTTGCTTAAAGCAATACAGCTGTACAGCATCACTTTGAGGCAACGGAATGCATGGTAGGCCAAATTTAGCAGCTAAATGAGCACAGCCTGAGGAAGCTTTATTATCGGATACGTAATGCTCCACACCTTCCTCTAGGCACAGGGATTCTAGCTCCATATATGTAGTACGAGTTGCTTCAAAGAGCTTGCCTCGCTCCGTTCCCTCTAAACCCTTTTCATAGCATAAGCCAATCTGTACCCTGCAGCGTTTACTCAATGCTTTAATAAGCTCTAATTGCAAGGGATCAAAGCTATAAAAATCACAAAAATACAACTGTTGCCAAGGTAGCTTGACCTTGGCATACTGTAGCACCAATAACGCTAAACGATACTTTCCCTCAAGGTCAAACCATTGCTTTTCTTTTAAGTATTTTCGATAAAATTGATATAAAAGAGCTACTTCCTTGTCTTTTTGTCCCCAATTACCTTCCCTACCCCACTCACGCAAAATATTTACTATTTGCTCCTCAGTAGAGCCACTTCTAGACAGCTGCCCCACTAAAGAAGTCATAGCTTTAACGAAGTCAGTCTTTTCTAAAAGCTCATTAAAATAATCCAGCTGCTTAATTTCAGCCAAGGTATGCAAAAAATCCTCTATAATAAGCTCCTGGCTATGTCGATTGATCTGATTAAAGGTTACATAGCCATTTAAGTTCAAAAGCTTACTAGCCAATGTATCCATACCAACGGTCTCGACATTGGCATAATTTTTCCGTACTTCATCTAATAATAAACGATTAGGGAGCACAATTGCTCCCACGCCATATTCCATGTTTTGTAGCTCATCACAAAACTTTTTGCGGCAGCTGCTTCCTAAAGGAGTAATAAATAGTTTAGCCATAGCTTTCTCTCCTTCTACACACATATCCAGACAAAATCTACACCATCCTATGCTACTTTATACATTATTACTATTACTGATTATCTTTCTCAATCTAACTCTGGCTTCTTTAAAACTGTTCAG
>CAMFET010000193.1 GCA_945949475.1 uncultured Phascolarctobacterium sp. | reverse complement strand
TTCTCTGGTATACCTTTGAGCGATAACACATAAACTAATCGATAAACCACAATTTGTTCATAAAATGCCAACCCTACTGCATACTAAAAAATGCCCAAATATGATATAATAAAAACCATAATTCTAATAGCTTTAAAGGCGTTTTCGTTACAAGAGGAGAGCTAATTATGGCAGATAAATTTTTAGTTATAGATGGAAGCAGTTTGATACATAGGGCTTTTTTTGCGCTGCCCCCACTGATGAATAAACAGGGCGTACACACGGGCGCAGTATACGGCCTGTGCAACATGCTGCTCAAGCTTTTGGGAGATTTGCAGCCGCGCTACATGGCCGTCGCATTTGACAAGTCGCGCAAAACCTTTCGCACCGAGCTATATGCGGACTATAAGGGACAGCGTAAGCCAACTCCCAGCGAGCTAAGCGAGCAGTTTCCTCTGTCCATGAAGGTGCTGGATGCCCTCGGAATCCACACCTTGGAGCTGGATAATTACGAGGCAGATGATATTATCGGAACCTTTGCTAAAGCAGCCCCAGAGGATGTTGAGGTCATTATTGTTACCGGTGATAGGGATGAGCTGCAGCTGGTTGATAAGCGCACTAAGGTGTACTACACTAAACGCGGCATCAGTGATATTCAAATCTTCGACGAGGCTGAATTTGCAGCTAATTACGAGGGCCTAGAGCCTAAGCAGCTTATCGAGCTAAAGGGATTGATGGGTGATACCTCCGATAACATTCCGGGTGTACCCGGCGTGGGCCCCAAAACGGCAATCAAGCTGATTAAAGAGTATGGCACTGTTGCCAATGTGCTTGCTAATATAGATAAGGTGAGTGCCAAGGCGCTCAAGGCTAAGCTGGAAGCGAATAAGGAGTCGGCTTTACTAAGCCAAAAGCTGGCTACTATTTGTACAGAGGCTCCTGTGGATACCAATATTTCACTGTATGAGCTGCGGCCCATTAATGAGTCTGCGCGAGCCTTGCTGCAGGATTTGGAATTCCGCAATATGTATGAGCGCTTTGCCGCTGTTTTAGGCGGTGAACAAAACAGCTTCGACCTTTTTGGCGAGGTTGTTGAGCAGGAATCTGCACCGATAGTAAATCTAAGCGTTGGCAAGGCTGCTGATAAGCTGTTTGAAGATTTGCTTAGTGCTCAGATCGCCGTACCCTTTGTGGTAACTATATCTGGTACGCTACCGGAGCTGTATTTTAGCAGAGCAGAAATTTTGTATAATGATACTGTTTATGTTTTAGATACAATGAGCCAGTGCTGGGAGCAGTTTAAAGCATGGCTTGCTGCTCCTTGCCCTAAGCAAACGGTCGATACTAAAGAAATATATAAATGTGCTTTATGCCTTGGCATCAAGCCCCAGGGCTTGGTTGAGGATGTGGCTTTGGCTGCGTATGTTGCAGACCCCGGTCACAGCTCCTATGCTTTGGCAGATTTAAACAAGCTTTATTTGAATAATGCGCTGCCTACTGATGTAGAAAATGTTGCTCAGCTGGTGCCGCTTCTGAAGGAGCAACTGGAGCAGAGAGAACAGCTGGCTTTGTATCAGGAGCTGGAGCTGCCCTTGGCGCCGGTGCTGGCCCAAATGGAATATAATGGCATTACGCCTGATATGGAGCTATTGGCTCAGCTCAATGAGGATATGAGCTTTCGTATTGCTAAGCTAGAGCGTTTGGCTGAGGAGCAAGCTGGAGAAAGCTTTAATCTAAAGTCGCCTAAGCAGCTCGGTGTGGTGCTTTTTGAGCATTTGCAGCTGCCGGTTATAAAGAAAACTAAGACTGGCTATTCCACCGATGTGAAGGTGCTGGAGGCCCTGCAGGGAAAGCATCCTTTAATTGATACGATTTTGGAACATCGTAAGCTCGCTAAGCTGCAGTCCACTTATTTGGAAGGCTTGCAGCCTCTTGTGAATGCCAAAACGGGGCGTATTCACACTCATTTCCAACAGACTGTGACCGTGACGGGACGCCTTTCCAGCACGGATCCCAATCTGCAGAACATCCCCACGCGAACCGAAGAAGGTAAGCAGATTCGCCGTATTTTTGGGCCGGGAGCTGGCTATGATTACCTGATGAGCTGTGATTATTCGCAGGTGGAGCTGCGCATTTTGGCTTGCATTGCGCAGGATAAGCTGTTGCTGGAGTCCTTCCGTCATGGGCAGGATGTGCATGCACGCACCGCCTCCGAGGTCTTTGGCGTGCCCTTGGACGAGGTTTCTAGCCAGATGCGTAGCAGGGCGAAGGCAGTTAATTTTGGCATTGTCTATGGCATTAGCGATTTTGGCTTAGCCAACCAGCTGCAGGTTTCTCGTAAGGAGGCCGCTGGTTATATTGAAAGCTATTTTGCTCGTTACACTGGCGTAAAAAAATATATGGAAGAAATTGTAGCCACAGCGCGTGAGCAGGGCTACGTAAGTACGCTGATGGGTCGTAGACGTTATTTGCCCGATATTCGCCACAGTAATTTTAATTTGCGCAGCTTTGCGGAGCGCACAGCTATTAATACACCTATTCAGGGTACGGCAGCGGATATTATGAAGAAGGCTATGATCGATGTGCAGCGTGCGTTAGAAGCAGCGCAGCTCAAGAGCCACATACTTTTGCAAGTGCACGATGAGCTGGTGCTGGAGGTTACTGAGGACGAAAAGGATACGGTGGCTGCACTGGTACAAGAGGCTATGGAAAACGCTGTGCAAATGGAGATTCCTCTGCTTGCCGAGGTTAATTTTGGCAAGAACTGGGCAGAGACGAAATAGAATTTTGTGGTCAGCTATTTGCGGTTTGACGATTAGTTTATTTATTCTTCTATGCTTGCACTTCTTTGTGTGGGCAAAGAAGTGCCAAGAAACCCACCAGCATTGCATGCTGGACCGCTACGCTTTTTGCCTCGCCGCAAAAAGCTTGGCAAAAAAGGCTTTGCCATATGGTCGCTTCGCGGTGTGAGAGCCACTTTTCCGTACTAGCCAATGTTTACAGATGATTGAATAAGGAAATTGAGCAATTAGCTAATCT
>CAMFET010000192.1 GCA_945949475.1 uncultured Phascolarctobacterium sp. | reverse complement strand
TAAAAAGAGATGCCCCTCTAAATAGAGGGGCGCTCTCAGGCTCATAAATTAATAACCAGTGTAGTAGAAGAAGAAGGTCATGCCGATGGTTACGGCCATAGCGCCCATCATGGGGATGAAAGTGCGTTTTACCAAATCAAAGCTGGAAACGCCGCCCATACCGGAGGCTACTACGATAACAGCGGTGATGGGGGAGCAGCTACGCATTATAGAGGCTGCAAAATGCATGGGCAGCAGCATCAATACAGGATGCAAATTAGTTGCAGCTGCTACAGCCGGGGTCAGCGCCGCAAAAGCGAAGAAGGGCGCATTGCCGGAGCCCATAACGATGGCAGAGCCACCGATAATAGCAACCATGACCAGCATCATAGCCATAGGACCAAAGCCTAAGCTTTGGCTACCATCGATCATAGCCTTGATAGTGCCCATGGAAATTAGGCCTTTAGCAAAGGTTTGACCTGCAACAACAAGGGTGATTACGTTAGCCATTTGCAGGCCTAAGCCATCGAAGAAGGTTTGGATATCGCCCATAACCTTTTTACCATCGCGCCAACGAATATATTCGCAAATGACACCGATGAAGAGGCCAATGAACATGGCCATAACGATATTCATCTTGATCCAGGTGATCCACAGGGAGCTGAAGCTCAGGATCAAAGCCAAGGGAATTACCGGCAGGATAGCGTAGAAGGTCGGTGCAGTATCAGATTCGTCCTTAACGGTTTCGACGTCCATGGGTTTAACCACATGTCCATCACGCTTATCCATGTATTTTTGAGTGAGGTAATGCAGCACGCCAACAACTACGAAGGCTACAGCAACGATAGGAACCTGATAATGGCTCCAGTAGAAAACAGGGTCCACACCGGCAGTTTCAGCGGACAAAATGGTGCCGGTATCACTGGGGCTCCAGTCGAAGCAGAGGGTAGTAGCTACAGCCGCAGTTGCAGATAAACGGGAAACACCCAAGCCAATCAGGATGGGGAACATGGTTACCATCAGCAGCATAGCCAGGCCGGAGGCACTGTTAATGCACAAACCGATGAGCATACCTACAATCCAGGTGCCGCTCATAACGATATAGGGAGATTTTAGTGCCAACAGGGGCTTAATGGTCATGCGAACCAACGCACGGGATGCACCGATCTTATCCATATATTTGGCGAAGGCGCCTACGGACATAATGTTTAGGCCCAGCTTGCCTACGTTGGAGCTTAAGGTTGCGCGGATGAACTCAAAGGCATCCAAGAATACGGAACCAGTGGTTGCCTTAGCACCTAAGATTTGGCCATAGCCCAAAATAGAAGCCAACCACATTAAAATCATACCGCCCATAAAGAGCACGGGTTGGGGCTTGAACTTTTTGTAGATTAGATAGCCGACCCAAAAAGTTACAACAGCAGAAATAACAACACCCATTTGCAACATCCTTTCTTTACGTAATTTTATGCAAAAATATGGTGATTACATTATATCATGAATGAGCATGGGGGAGCAAGAAAAACCTGCCTTTTTCGTATGTGGTGAAAAGACAGGTCTCTTGACAGTGTACAAATATATGTAGCACTCTAGTTGCTATGCTTTTTGGCTAGCTTGTAATGCTTGCAGGGCATGCTGAATGTATAGCTTTTGAATAGAGGGATAGCGACCGATACCATTTAAATGCCCGGTGGTTGTGATGCCCAAGGCTTGTATTTGGGATTTCCAGCTATCTGGCTCTTCACCATACATATCGTTATTGGCGTGGTCACCAGCTACTACCATCAAAGGATAAAGATGTACATGCTTATAGCCTCGTTCTTGTAGCTTGGTTAAAACAGTAGCAAAATTAGGCACATCCTCATCCTCGACTGTGCCAACTAAGACGGGCGCTTGGCGTGCAGAAAATAATTCCTGCAGCTTCAAATAGGTGTAGCCATGGGCAGCATTATTGGCTCGAGGCGTGCCATGTCCCATAAAGATTACTCCTTCATTCTCGTCCAAGGGTGGGAGCTGGGCTAGCAAAGCAGTAACAGCCAGTTGATAATCCTCATCATTGACAATAAGGGGCCTGCTAATAATAATGCTTTTAAAGAGGGGGAGGAAGTGTTCCTTGAGAGCTAGAATTTTTTGCTCAAATTCTTCGCCATGCAGTAGATGCGTAGGCTGAAGCAAAATTTCTTCATAGCCAGCTGCAGATAATTTGTGGAGGATCGCTTCTGGATCATCAACAAGAATGCCACGAGCAGCCAAGCGTTTGCGAATAATGCTGGAGGTAAAGGCTCTGTATTGGTCATGGTCGGGGAAGGCGGTGGCCAAGGCGCTCTCGATGCCGCCAATATCTAGCTTACGGGTTTCGTCAAAGGTGGAGCCAAAGCTGATTACTACTAGTGCTTTTGTATTCATCATGAACCTCGCTTCATTGTATTTTGTTTATATTATAGCATAGATCCCGCTTGTAAAAAAACTCTCCGCCTTTGGCTGACGGAGAGTTTGTATAGCATATTCGTTAAATGCTGCTTATTTATGCAGTGCGTCCCAGGCTTGGTCGGCTTTTTCTACGAAGAGCTTGCGTACAGCTTCGTTTTCGCCAAGACCATGGATGTAAGCATCAACCTTAAAGCCTTCCTTTTCCAGGATGGATTTGAAGGAATCAGGCTCATCACCAGCCATGTCGTTGTTAGCATGGTCACCAGCAACCATCATCAGGGGCATCAAAGTTACATTTTTAATCTTTTTAGCCTTCAGCTGCGGAATAACAGTTTCCAGATGGGGCCAGCCTTCTACGGAGAAAATCAGCACATTTTCATAGCCAAGCTCGTTTAAGCGGTCCTGCATTACTGCATAATATGCATTAGCCGGATGAGGAGTGCCGTGAGCCATTACCAGCACTGCGTCCTTTTTGCCCATCTTGGGGAATTGGGTGGACAGGGCCTTCATGGTAGCAGTAATATCGTCATCCTGACCTTCTTGGCCTTGCCAATACATCAGCGGGGTACCAAAGGATGCATGTTTGAAATCATTTTTATGCATTTGGTAAAC
>CAMFET010000191.1 GCA_945949475.1 uncultured Phascolarctobacterium sp. | reverse complement strand
GGTGGAGGGGTTTATTCAACTCTATACTTGTATTATAGCAGTAAAAGTCAAAAAGTCAAATGGTTAAATTTGTTAATTTCGTGAAATATTTGCCCTTATTTCTTGACAGGGGCTACTGCTTGTGGGACAATTAAATCACTTTTTTGTTTTGCTGTTACGAGGAGGAATTATTATGTCACCAACATCTATTTTGCGTGGTATTGCCTTTTTATTATTATTACAATGGGTTTCCACGCTTATTATCAATGCCCTAGGCGTACCCTTTCCACCTTCGCTTTTGGGAATGCTTATCCTGACCGGCCTACTATGCGCTGGCATCATCCCTGACACCTCGGTAGAGGGTATTTGCAATATTTTAATCTCTAAGATGGGTATGCTCTTCTTGCCCGCCGGTGTCAGCGTTATCCTTTACGCCGATGTGATTAAGGCCGAGCTTATGCCCATTGTAGTCTCCATTGTTTTGGTCAGCATCGCAGTTTTAGCTGCCACGGCCTTCTTTTTACAAGCCATGCTGAAGAAAGGAGAGCACTAAAATGTTTCCTGATAGCTTACTCAACTCGCCCCTGTTCGGCATCGGCTTAACCGTTATCCTCTATGCTCTGAGCGAAATCTTAGTAGATAGATTAAACCTGCGCATTCTTCCGCCCTTTGTCCCTGCCTGCGTTGGCATCATTGCTCTTTTAGTTTATACCCCGGGCGTAGAATATAAGCAGTACGCTGCCGGCGCTGAGTTTATCAACTTTTTGCTGGGTCCTGCTACCATCGCGCTAGCCCTGCCGCTCTACAAAAATCGCAAAATTATCCAAGAGAAGGCCGTGCCTATTTTGGGTGGGGTTACCGTTGCTACAGTCGTTGCCATTGTCTTAATGTACTTTAGCGCCAAAGGCTTGGGTGCCAGCGAAAAGGTGCTGCTCAGCCTCATTCCTAAATCCGTCACTACGCCTATTGCTATCGACGTTTCCAAGACCATCGGTGGTATCCCCGCGCTAACCACTGCGGGTGTTATTCTTACCGGTATGCTGGGCGCTACCTTTAATCACAAGCTGCTTAAGCTTTTGGGCATCAAAAACGATATCGCTGCTGGATTAGCCATCGGCGCCTCTAGCCATGGCTTGGGCACCAGCGCCTGCGCCAGCGTCAGCCCCGTGCAGCTGGCCATCGGCGGTGTAGCCATCGCCCTCACAGGTATCGCCACCTCCATCCTAGCACCGATTTTGCTGCCCCTGCTCAAGGCAATTTGGTAAGCCTAGCGCAGCAGTCAAAAACAGTTTTCCAAGTAAATACAAAAAGCAGAACCGCTTGCTGAAAATACTCAGCTTCAGTCGGTTCTGCTTTTTTAGTTAATCAAATTACGCTAATTAGACTGGTTGACCTGATGGGCCTAGTTAGCCTAACAAAATTTTCTTCCAGAAGGGATAGGTGCTCAAAATTACAGTAATGAGCAGTACGACAATATCGCCAAAGCCCAGATGCTCAGAGGCCATATTCTTATAGGTATTGCTGCCAAAGCCCTTCAGCTCCATGGACAGCGCCAGCGTTTCGGACTTAGCCACCGCACGCATAACCAGCGGACGAATAACGACCAAATAAGCTAAAAAGCGCTTAATAATATTGCCGCGATTGGAATAGCCACGACAGCTTTGTGCATCAAGGGTAATTTCGCTATCGGTTAAAAAGTTGGGCACAAAGCGCAGCGCTGTGGTCAGCATGAAGGCGTACTCACAAGGCATATGAAAGCGCTCCACCAGCGCCTTAGCAATATCCTGAATACGGGTAGCTGCCAACAGGCACAGGAAGGCCATGGTCATAACCAGCATGCGCAGGCCGCCAATCAAGGCCACTGCCAACGGCGAGCCAAAGAGCAGCTGTAACAGAATCATCATGCCGGTGAACACAGCCAAGCCGCCAATAGCAGCCATGGTCATGCGGTCGTGCTTGATGTAGAGCAAAAGTGCCAGCTCCAGCACTAAAATAGTGGCTACAGCCTCCACCGGCAGGATAAATACCCACGCTGTAATGGCCACAGTAACGATGATTTTGGTAAAAGCAGTTAAGCTCATCTTATTTGGCCTCCTTTTTTACAGCATTGACAAAATCTTCAGCGGTAGCGGCATTCACACCCAAAGCCGAGGCCAGGGTAGCCACCGTGGGCCGACGCAGACCCCAGCGCTCCACCGGTTGGCTGCCATCAAAAAGCTGCACCGGCGAACCATCAAAAACCTTACGCCCATTGTGCAAAACGATGGCCCGCTTAGCGTAACGACGTACAATATCCATATCATGGGAAATAAGCACCACGGTAATGCCGCGTTTTTGGTTGATGGCCTGCAAATATTCCATCATGCCCTTTTTTTCCAACGCGTCCTGGCCATTGGTGATTTCGTCCAAAATCAAGGTGCGCGGGTTCAAGGCCAAGGCGGCAGCCACACCCAAGCGACGCTTTTGGCCAAAGCTTAACAGGCGTGGATATTCGCCAGCCAGCTCCGTTAAGCCCATAGCCTCCAAGGCCTCCGTGGTTTGGCGTTTAATGGTCTCCTCCGTGAGCTTTTTAGCACGCGGTCCATAGGCCACCTCGTCAAAAACAGTATCCTCTAAAATCTGCAGGTCGGGGTTTTGGAAAACATAGCCAATTTTATCGGCCAAATCCGCCGGCTCGCACTTCACAATATCCTCGCCGTCAACGAGAATTTGCCCACTACGAGGATGGCACAGCGCCATAAACAGACGGCTCAAGGTCGTTTTGCCGCTGCCATTGTGGCCCAAAAGCGCCACAAATTCGCCGTCCTCAATGCGGCATTCCATATCATTAATTACAGGCTGCCCACGCAAATAGGCAAAATTTACATCCTTAGCCTCCAGCATTAGTCAGCCCTCCCTTCATTTGCAACAATACCAAAAGTTTTGAAGTCGGCCAAAGCATCTGCTTCACTGCGCCAATCTCCCAAATCCACGTGTAGCTTTTCCTCTAAGCCCAGCTTTACCTGCCACAGGGTGGGCAGCAGGGGGCGCAGCTCCGGATCATCGTACATTTTCGG
>CAMFET010000190.1 GCA_945949475.1 uncultured Phascolarctobacterium sp. | reverse complement strand
GGCGCGGCCAAGGCTTCAATGCCGAGCACAGATGCCGCCGGCCCGGTAAACACTGCCTCCACCGGCTGCTGGATAGCAGCCTCTAAGGGCAGTGTGCCGCCGTCGGCCTTCAAAATATGCACCGGCGCATTTATCCCTCGCTCCGTTAGCGCGCGGGTAATGCGCTGGCTAAACTTTTGGAACAGTGTATAAACCTGCGCCGCAAAATACGCAGAATTAGTGCGGCGCACAAAATTAAGCTCGCCCGATAATTCGCTGCCTAAAAAGACCTTTTTGTAACCACATTTAGTAAGCTCGTGCTCGGCTTGGAATTCCAGCTGCGGGTCGCGCACAGCAAATTTGCCGCTCACTGCGCACACGCCGCTCCCCTTTTTATTCAACAAATCACGATGCTTCGTCCAATCAATCTGCGCCGTAACCTTGCCCCTGTGGTCCACATAGCCGCTTAAATAATAAGGCGTTACCGGTACATGCCCCTTGATATTCATGCCCGGCCCCGTAATCACTGCCAAAAACACCGGGTCCAGCTTGTGCTCCGTCAGCGCATTCGTAACGATGGTGCTAGAGATAACTACACGCTCCAGCTTGCTCGCAGCAGCCTCAACCTGGGGCAATACCGCATCCAAAGCTGCCAAAAGGCACTGCAGCACATCCTCATGCGTGGTAGGCACCTTGGCCTGTGCCAAAACCTGCGCCACAGCCCCAGCGGCCTTATTATCGAGCAACACCGCATCCGTAAAGGTACCGCCCACATCTATACCTAATAGCATTCCTTTCCCTCCTTCTGCAAAGCATCACATCTATAGCAAATACACAAAAATAACGAACGATAATCAAGCTAACATTTTACTATTCCATAAAGGAGAAAGAATCTCCTGCTTCTTACAAAAGTAATTTCTATTTTGCCATCCTTGAGCAGGTACTTAAAATCTTTAAATCTTTATAATATGCAAATTAGGCAACAAAAAGCGCACCAACTACCGAAGCAGCTGGTGCGCTATGTTTTTCCATGTGAAACGCTAGGAGAAATGTGCTATTTTATTATTCTACTTACCCAATTAAGCCTTCTTAAATAATTTGCCCAGCACCGGGGACAGCAGCGACAGTACTGCCGCTACCAAAAAGAATAGGCACAGGGGACGAGTGTAGAAAATATTGAAATTGCCGTCGCTCATAATCAGTGAGCCCACGAAGTTTTGCTCCGCCATACCGCCCAGAATGATGCCGATGATGATGGCCGACATGGAAAAGCCCAGCTTATTGAGGAAGTAGCCCAAGAAACCACTTATAACCATCAAATACACATCGTTGAGCGAATTATTGTAGGAATAGGTGCCTACAAAGGTCATCATCACGATGATGGGCAATAAAATGTGCACGGGCACATTCACTACCTTAGTAAAGAGGCGAATCAGACTAAAGCCCATGATGCCCATGATAAGATTTGCTAACAGCAGGCCGATAAAGATGGCATACACATCAGGCGCCTTTTCCACAAAGAGCAAGGGACCGGGCTGCAAGCCCTGCACCATCAGCGCGCCCATCATAATCGCGGTAGCGCCATCGCCTGGGATGCCCAGCGTCAGCACGGGGATAAACGCACCGCCGGACACCGCATTATTGCCGGCCTCGGAGGCACAAATGCCCTCGGGCTCACCGTTGCCAAAATTGCTGCCATGCTTGGACCAGCGTTTGGCCTGGTCATAGGACACAAAGGAAGCAATGTCGCCGCCAGTACCGGGCACGCAGCCGATAAAGGTGCCGATGAAGGAGGAGCGCACAAGGGTAGTGAAAACTCGCTTCACATCCGCCATGGAGGGCAGCAGGCGGTCAATAACCATGTGCTGCTCGCTGCGCTCGTTATGATAATATTCTTCAATGCTGCCCAAAACCTGAGCAAAGGCAAAAACGCCAATCAAAATCGGAATAAAGGACACACCGCCCAAAAGATAGGTGGTGTCCAGTGTAAAGCGAATGGTGCCGGTCATGGCATCAATGCCCACGGTGGCTAAAAAGAGACCAATAAGGCCGCCCATGATGCCCTTCACCACGCTGCCGCTAGAAACACTGGTAATAATGCTGAGGCCGAAAATAGCTAACGCAAAGTATTCCGGCTTGGAAAATTGCAGCGCCACCTTCGCCAGCTGGGGTGCCAGCAGGATGAGGCAAATGGTGCTGAAGACGCCGCCGAAGGTGCTGGCCATGGTAGACAGGCCCAAGGCACGACCGGGCTGGCGCAGCTTGGTCGCCATGGGGTAACCATCCAGCGTGGTGGCCACGGAGGCCGGGGTACCGGGAGTTTTTAGCAAAATCGCACTGATGCTGCCGCCATAAATAGCACCGCAGTAAATGCCGAGGAGCATCAGGATGCCGCCAATGCCGTGAAAGGTGAAGGCCAACGGGAAAAGCAGTGCCAAGCCCATGTTAACGCTCAGGCCCGGCATGCAGCCGAAGGCAATGCCCACCAGCACGCCCATCACCAGGCCCAGCAGGTTCACGGGTACCATAATCATATTTAATGCGCTAATGATATCTGCCATTGCCGCGACCTCCTAGGACAAGAATAGGGACTGCGGCATTTTGGTGTGCAGCAGTACGCCAAAAACAAGATAGATAAAGGCTAGGGTTAGCACCGTAGTCAGTAAAATTCCCTTTTTGTTGTGGTAGTCCATAAGCTTCATCGTGGCGATGATGAGCAGCGCCGCTGCGGGATAAAAGCCCAGCAGATTGATGAATACGCAAAAGAGTACCACTAATCCCATCATAATATAGACACGTTTGTTAGCAGCGGTGGTCAGGTTCACCTTTTGCTGCGCCAAATCGGCGCGTTTCGTGAAGGTGAAGACTAGGAGCACCAGTGCTGCCACGGCCAGCGCGCAGCCAAGGCTGAAGGGCCAAAAGCCGGGGCCGGGGCCGTTTTCGGTGAACTGCAGGGGGAAGGCCGCCGCAGCGCTCATGATGAGTCCGCCCAGCACCATTCCCACAATCCCCACGATGTAATTGCAAATGGTCATATTATTCATCATCATCAACTCCTTAGAAAGAGTTATAA
>CAMFET010000189.1 GCA_945949475.1 uncultured Phascolarctobacterium sp. | reverse complement strand
TAAAAGCTAAGCTTGGCAGTAGAAAGGTGGTGCGTTAAATGCTGCTGGTTGAAAATATTTCCAAAACCTTTTTTCCTGGCACTATTAACGAAAAGCGTGCCTTGCAGGGCTTAAGCCTGCATCTCAAGCCGGGCGATTTTGCTACTGTTATTGGCGGTAACGGCGCCGGAAAATCAACCATGCTTAACTCCATTGCCGGGGTATTCCCCATCGATGAGGGCAAAATTGTCATTGATGGCGAGGACATTACCAAGCGCCCGGAGCATAAGCGGGCTAAGTATATCGGGCGTGTTTTTCAGGACCCAATGCTGGGCACTGCTGCCGGCATGATGATTGAAGAAAATTTGGCTTTGGCATCTCGTCGTGGCGAAACTCCGGGCTTGGGCTGGAGCTTATCGAGGGACCAGCACGACCATTTTTATGAGCTCTTAAAGGAGCTGGATTTGGGCCTTGAAAATCGTATGACGGCTAGGGTAGGTCTGTTGAGTGGTGGTCAGCGTCAGGCCCTGACCTTGCTGATGGCAACCCTGAAAAAGCCTAAGCTACTCCTTTTGGACGAGCATACTGCGGCGCTGGACCCAAAAACAGCTGCTAAGGTGTTGGCTCTGACTGAAAAAATTGTCACTCGTGATAATTTAACGACCTTAATGATTACTCATAACATGCGTGATGCTCTGCGTTATGGTAATCGTTTAATCATGCTGCACAATGGACGTATTATTATCGATGTGCAGGGTGAAGAAAAGCAACATTTACAAATCCCGGATCTTTTAGCTATGTTTGAAAAGGCCAGCGGCTCTGAAATGTCCAGTGATAGATTACTGCTGGGATGATTAAAATTTTTCAGAACAAAAGTCTTTTGTTAATAGACCTAGCCTTAAAAATTTCCTTTCGGTTTCAAAAAGCAGGTAAATATTATCAACAAGCCTAAAATATACCCGCAAACAAATAAAAAATAAGGGCAAAAGGCTTGAAAAATTTGCAATTCGTGATATACTCTAAATATATATAGGAACATTGCAATGATAATAATTGTGAGAGTTGCGAAAGGCGGTGGCTAGGATGCAGGAAGAAATCAAGCTGATTGGGAAAAGGATCAGATTGTTGCGTACTGCAAAGAATTTAACCCAAACGGGTTTAGCAAAGGAGATGGGGATTTCCCAGACACACTTATGTAATATTGAGTGTGGTCGTGTGCCTGTTACACTGCCTAACCTGCTTAAGTTGCATAGCTTGTTGGAATGCAGTATGGCTAGTTTTTTTGTGGATTTAGATGAGCAGCCCGAGACTAAGGATAATGATATTAGCTTGGACGAGGTGTTGCAAATAGTGAAGCTGTTAAAGCAAAAGAACTAAAGCACTAAAATGATTCAGAATAAAGGGTGTGTTGATGCCTACGGGTATTGGCACACCTTTTTTCTGTGCTTGCAAAAGCATTGCTTTTCTGCTCCATCCATATTATGATATAGTATAGATAGTATTGGCTATGGTGCATATGGTGCACATGGTGCACAGTAGGGAGGAAACAGCTTTGCGATATAAGACTTTGATTTTTGATTTGGATGGCACACTTTTGGATACGCTGCAGGATTTGGCGGCGGCGACGAATTATACCTTGGGTAAGCATGGTTTTCCGTTGCGGACTGTGGACGAGGTGCGTATGTTTGTGGGCAATGGTATTCGCAAGCTGATAGAGCGAGCTGTCCCTGCAGGTACTAGCGTGGAGGTGCAAGAGCAGGTTTACGCTGATTTTAATGTGTATTATAAGGTGCACTGCGCCGATACGACCTGCACTTATCCTGGCGTGGTGGAATTATTGCAGCAGGCGCGTGCGTTGGGCTGCCAAACAGCGATTGTCTCTAATAAAGCTGATTATGGTGTGCAGGAGCTGGCCAAGCAGTATTTTCCCGGGCTTTTGGATGCAGCCATTGGGGAGCAGGCCGGGATTGCCAAAAAGCCGGCACCGGATATGCTCTTGGCAATAATGGCAAAGCTGGGAGCTGATAAGGATAGCACTATTTATGTTGGCGATTCGGATACGGATTTGCTGACTGCTGCTAATACAGGAATTCCCTGTATTGGCGCTTGCTGGGGCTTTCGTGGACGGCAGTTTTTAATCGAGCACGGTGCAACGCTGTTAGCGGATAAGGTGGAGGATGTTTTGCCGCTGTGCCGCTAAAAGAAAAGCGGCAGCTTTAGGCTTTGCTAGTGGAGAGATGGCATAAATAAGGGAGATGTAGTGAATGACAGATGCTTTGGAGCGTATTAGCAGAATAAAATGCTTTTTGTTTGATATGGATGGCACTATTAATTTAGGTAATGAATTGATTCCTGGGATGGAGGGCTTTTTTGAGAAGCTCACTGCTGCTGGCAGAAAATATTATCTTTTGACAAATAATTCTTCTCGTAGCCATGAGCATTATGTGCAAAAAATGAATGGACTGGGCGTGCCTGTGACGCGCAAGGAGATTTTGATTTCGTCCGATGCACTGACTAATTGGATGCGCAAGAATAAGCCGGGGGCGAAGCTCTTTGTATTGGGCACACCGCAGCTTTTGGATACGATTAGGGAGGCGGGCTTTACGCTGACCAATAGCTTGGAGGAAAAAGCTGATTATGTGGTAGTAGGCTTTGACCAAACGCTTACCTACGAACGACTGACTATCGCTTGTCGTTTAATCGATAAGGGTGTTCCCTATGTGGCTACTCATCCCGATGTGCGCTGCCCCATTGAGGGAGGGGAGTTTATCCCCGATACCGGGGCTATGCTGGAGCTGATTAAAACAGCAACCGGCAAGCAGCCCCAGCTGATTTTTGGTAAGCCCTATCAATACATGGTTGATGTTGTGCTCGATAAAACTGGCTTTGCGAAGAATGAAATTGCCATGGTTGGCGATCGTCTGGCTACGGATATTGCCTTTGGCCTTAATAACGATATTTTGTCCATAATGGTGCTGACGGGAGAGGCTAGCCTCGAGGATGTGGAACAAGGCAATATTAAGCCGGATATCATCCTGCCCCATGCGAAGGAGATTCTTAATTATCTGTAGACTGGGG
>CAMFET010000188.1 GCA_945949475.1 uncultured Phascolarctobacterium sp. | reverse complement strand
ATTATTTAGCGATATAAGCATGACGCCAATCGTGGTTGCCGCCGCCATAGAAATAGGTACCCTTCAGGTCCTTATTGTAAGCGATAACCAGGTTAGCAATGTACAGAGGAACCTGCGGGCATTGGTCAACCAGGTATTTTTGCAGCTCGATACCGGTTTCCATGCGTTTCTTTTGGTCCTTCAGAGTTGCAACATCGTCGATCATCTTATCAGCCTTAGCATCTGCAAAATGATGGTAGTTGGAGCCAGAGCCAGTGTAGAACAGGTCGCGATATACGAAGTCAACCTTGGAGTCCTCATTCCAACGCCACAGGAACAGGGATTGTTTGCCGTCCTTGCAAGCAGCCTTCAGAGCGGCTTGTTCCATGGGAACCAGATCAACGGTGATGCCAATCTTGGCCAGGTTAGCTTGGATTACAGTTGCAATTTGCTCATAGGGAGCGCCGGTTGCATAGGTCAAGGTGGTCTTGATAGGGCCGGTTACGCCGGATTCCTTCATCAATTGTTTAGCGCGTTCCAGATTGAAATCATAACCGGGCATTTCATCATAGAAGCCCCACAGGCCACGGTTCAAAATGGTCTTTTGCATAGTGCCTTTGCCGTTCAGAGCAGCGTCCAGAACGGATTTCTTGTCGATAGCACAAGCAACTGCTTGACGCAGCTTTTGGTTATCCCAAGGCTTCTTTTCTACGTTGAAAGCAAAGTAGAACAGACGAGTGCCAGGTTGTTCGTAAACAGTAACCTTCTTATCTTCCTTCAAGAATTTCAGGTCGTTAATGGGCGGATTAACGCAAACGTCGATTTCGCCGGCTTGCAGTGCCATTACACGAGCAGAAGCTTCAATCATAGGACGGAATTCAATAACATCGGATACGCCAGGAGCAAAGTTTTCGGTTGCGGGCAGGTTATTTCCCCAGTAATCCTTAACCTTTACCAGACGGCAGTATTCGCCTTGAACCCATTTCTCATATTTGTAGGGGCCGGTGCCGATTAACCAGGGCTCCTTCACGCCATCATCATAAGCCTTTTTGGATTGGATGGACAGAGGAACGGAGGACAGGGATTGAATGAATTCGTTGTTATAGGATTTAATTTCGATTTCAACTTGATATTTGTCTTTAACAGTGCATTTTACAAAGCCAGCCAGAGCGGATTTGATAACGTTCTTCATGGCCATGTCCAAGGTGAATTTTACGTCTTCGGCGGTCATAGGAGTCTTTTTGCCGTCGTTGAAGTAAACATCCTTGCGCAAATTCATGATGATGTGGGTATCATCTACGAATTTCCAGTCGGTAGCCAGGCCAGGAACAAAACGCTCTTTGCCTTGGGAACCATTGTTGAAGAATACCAGAGTTTGGTGGGTGTTCTTCAAAATTACGTTGTTAGCTGCGTCCTGTTGTTTTTGCAGGTTCAGGTTGTTGATGTCCGCATCAGTACCAATAACCAGCTTTTCCTTGTGAGCAACAGCGCCGCCAGCAGCCTTGTCAGCCTTTTTATCGCCGCCACAGCCAGCAACTGCCATAGCAACGACCATCAAAGCCGCCATGAGAAAAACTAATAACTTTTTCATAATACACCTTCCTTTACTAGTTTGCATAATATGGCTGATTTTATTGTACACTATAAAGCAGTATTGTGCAAGATTTTTATTGTTAAATGAATTTTACAATAGCCCTTGTCAATATAATTTTATGTATAAATCTAAACAACCATATAAGTATAAGGCTTGAAAAATCGTTATTAACTCAATATAATGACAAAGCACAAACAGCAAAGAAAAATCGCGATTTTGTCCCCGCAGGGACAAAAATAGGCCACACCCGTGGGTGCAGCCTATTATATTACAAAAATTTTACCTTTGCAAAGCTCTTTGCAAACAGCTTCTATTAAGCATGGGGTATATCGGTGAATTCGCTGATTTCCCTATTAATAGTGCACAAATCACTCAAATTCAAATCATGCAGGTTTTTGTGACCAGTGATGCGAGCATAGCTCTTGAGCTCAGCCAAGGATACCTTCAAATAGTTGGCAACTCTTTGAGCAGCAGCATCAATGTGCAAACGAGCGCGTAGCTCTGGGTCTTGAGTTGCAATACCCATCGGGCACTTGCCGCTGCCACAAATGCGATATTGTTGGCAAGCAGCTGCCATCAGCGCGCCAGTGCCTACTGCAATGGCGTCAGCGCCCATGGCAATGGCCTTAGCGAAATCGCTGGACACCCGCAGACCGCCGGTGATAATGAGGGCAATGTCCTTGGCGCCTACAGAGTCAAGATATTTACGTGCTCTAGCAAGAGCGTATATAGTGGGCACACTGGTGGCCTCACGCAGCAGGAAGGGGCTGGAGCCGGTGCCACCGCCACGGCCATCAATAGTAATAAAATCAGGCTCCGCATAAACACAGTACTCCAAATCACGTTCAATGCGACCAGCAGCGATCTTAATGCCGATGGGACGACCATCGGACTCCTCCCGGAGCATGGCTACCATAGCCTTCAAGTCCTCGCGACTGTTAATCTCGGGGAATTTGGACGGGCTGTGAATGTCCTCGCCTACGCCGAAGCCACGGATAGCAGCGATTTCTGGCGTAACCTTTTCGCCGGGGAGGTGACCGCCCATACCGGGCTTAGTACCCTGGCCAATCTTGATTTCGATAGCATCAGCCTTCATCAGGTTTTCTTTGGTTACGCTATATTTATTAGGGATGTACTCAAAAATAAATTTTTTCGCAGCGGCCTGCTCCTCGGGCACGATACCGCCCTCACCGCTTTCTTCCACACTGCCGGCCATGGCGGTAGCCTTGGCCAAGGCGATTTTCGTTTCGCGAGACAAAGCACCAAAGGACATGTGCGTAACGAAGATGGGGTTTTCCGCTACCAGCGGCCGTTTAGCGTTCTTGCCCAATACTACGGTCGTGCACACCTCTTCCTCGTCCAGCAGCGGCGGCGGATTCAGCTGAGCTCCTAAAATGAGAATATCGTCCCAGTTAGGCATCTTCATCTTGGTACCCATAGCACCACTAATGGATTTGCCAGTAACAGCCATTTCATGAATCTCAGCCATA
>CAMFET010000187.1 GCA_945949475.1 uncultured Phascolarctobacterium sp. | reverse complement strand
ATTAACGGTCAAATCAATGCTATGACCGGTATTGATTTGCGTGCTGCCCGAATTGCCATCCAGAAGGATGCCGATGGAAACGGCAATGCTTTGCTGAAAACCGGCGTAGTCTTTAACAATGTTGTTAATACTAATGGCTTGTATGAAGATGCCAGTGTTGTTGCTGACGAAAGACTAACGGTAATCAAAGATGATCAAGGTAATATTTTCTTTAAAGATAATCATGAAAACCATGTGACTGTGAACAATGCTCAGGGTGATGGCAGTATTACTATTGCTGCCAGCTCTACGGAACGCAATGCCAACACCCCTCTTTGGGGCGTGGATACTTTAAAGAATACGGTGGAGGCTACAGTTGACCTGGGTGCAGGTGCCAATATTGATGCCATTAGCGATGTAAGCATTAGCGCTACTGCCACTAGGGAAAATAATAATACCATAGTAGAGGTTTGGGATATCATGGCCTTTACCAGGGCCAATATCAATCTTGATGGCAATGTCAAGGGTAACAATGTGGATGTTTCCGCCAATGCTAGCTCCTACTACGAAGCTCATAACGCACAAAACTTTTTTGCTGCAGGCAGTCATCTGATTAATATGGGCTTGGAAGAGGCTGATATTTCTATAAATTTAAATGAATCCCTTGCAACAGCCTTATATGGTAAGCTGCTGCAGGCTCAGGTTATCGGAGGAAGTCAATGGGGAGATGGTATTACCATTTTTAACAATGTACTTGAGCAGCTCTATATGCCCTTTGGCTATGCTGATGCCCAAGCGAATATTACCCAAGGATCAGCTTCTACCATTACTGCTGCCGCTAATGCGAATTTTACTGCTACTAGCACGGCTACCAATAAGGAGACTATCAGTATTCAGCCACAACTAGAGGCAGGGCATAGTAATCCC
Source organism: uncultured Phascolarctobacterium sp. (assembly GCA_945949475.1). Lineage (GTDB taxonomy): Bacteria > Bacillota > Negativicutes > Acidaminococcales > Acidaminococcaceae > Phascolarctobacterium_A. The sequence continues at coordinate 2,169 of CAMFET010000187.1, read as the reverse complement.
ATGGATCATTTTGGTGGTGGGCTTGTATATGTGGATACCGCCAGCAACGCTGCGATTAATTTGCGTGGCAATGTACACGCAGAAGGTAATTTAATTGCGACCTCCAAGGCTGTTAATACCAGTGTGGGCAGTCTCGTTTTAAAATTTCCCAAGGTTAATATTCCGAGCACTGGCGGCAATGAAGGGAACAGTGGCAATAGCCAAAGCGGTAGTAATGCCAACGAGAATAACAATAATAATGCCAGCCAAGCTAATTTGACAGCAGCCGGAACAGGCTCACCCTATGTGGCCGCAGCTATGGTAATCAATGTTCAGGACACCAATGCTGTAGTAAATTTTGGCTCTGAAGGCGAGGCCGCTAGCAGCAATCCCAAAATTACTGCTGGAGGAGGCTTGGTGGCTACAGCCGCTGGCGTGAATACCTTTAGCAGCAATGCTGTAATTGCAGAAAAAGATGATACGGCAGTGAATACTGCGATTAATATTGGCGTGACCAATGGTGATGCCAATGTAAATGCTTACACTACCCTTCAGGGCGGTAAAATCCAGCTCAATTCCCAAAATGTGATGAATAGCCTTTCCGTGACTACTGATGCCTCCAGTGGCGTAGAGCCAAGCGGCCTCGATTGGACCATGAACTTGCCGCCTACCAAGGAGGGCGTACAGAGGATAGGCGAGTTCCTGCATATTTTGGAGCATGGTGAAAAGCAGGAAAACCAGAATAATAATATTGCAAGCACGGAATGGAATAAGGCCTTTAATACTGGGGCCAGCATTGCTATTGTGGCAGCAGATAATAAAGCCATTACCAATGTGGCTAGCAATGCGAAGCTGATTTCCGGAACGGATTTAGATATTTTGGCTAGTACCACTGTGGGTGATAGCCTTATTACCACGAAAAATCTTTATAATAACATGATGGGCGGTGAAGCACAGGCTGTGTCCATCGCTTTGGCCCTAGAGGTGATGGAAAATACTGCTCAGGTCAATATTGCAGACGCTTCTGATAGCGGTGCAGGGATAATCAGGAGTGCTACGGGCAATGTTAATATTTCTGCTACGGTGGATAATTCCTATAACAGAGTGGACAAGCTTATTGCTGCGGTAGAAAGTGGATGGGCCGACTTTTTGGACCATTGGAGCAATTGGGGCGAAAGCGGCATAGCAGAAAAGGTCGATGATTTGCAGGTCATCATTGCTGATATTTTGACCATGCGCGATAATGACCCAGCCGATAGATTTGCTGATAGCAAGCAATATACGGTGAAGGCAAAGGCCGCTATCGATTTGGTTACTCAGCTCACGGGCACGGATAAGCTCAAGTCCGCGTTGGAGGGGCTGTGCAATGCGGCGAACTATGCCAATATGTATGTTGCGGCCTCCACGGATAAAACACCCGCTACAGGAGATGCTACAAGGGTGGCAACCGGTGCTATTGGTATCCAGTATCTAGATAATAATGCCCAAGTAAATGTCGGGGCTAATAGAAATATTGTGGCAGGCAATAATAAGACTGCTAACCTCAAATCCCATATAACGGAGCAGAATGCTATTTTAATCGGCAAATGGTCACTGATGCCGGACTTATTCAATACTAATGGTGGACAAACCGGAATTGGCGGCAGCGTCAATGTGCAAACTGCTCATAATACTAGTGAGGTAATCCTTAAGAAGGGCGTTGCTATCAGCGCAGGCGACATCAATCTTGCCACGGATAATGATATAGTGAACATTGGCCTTGTTATGGGTGGTTCCAAAACCAGCTCCCTGGGTATCACTGGCATGGGTAATTACATGGGTGGTAATTCCTATGCTAAAGCTTTCGTGGATGATGATGTTACCTTAGCGGCACAAAAAACCTGGGGAACGATTACTACCAAGGATGAAGCAGGTAATGAATCAACAAGCACAGGATATATATCTAATGGTGCAGTTAATATCAGTGCCGACAATAATGCGGTTATTGTGAATCTCACCGGTGATGTGGGCTATTCCAATGGCTCTGCCGTGGGCGTGTCCATGGGTATCACTGATTATGATATCAAGACCTTGGCTCAGCTGCAGAATTTGGAAGCAAATGATACGGATGGAAAGGGCAGCATCAGCGCTAATAGCGTGAGTGTTAATGCCCATACCGATGGCGTGATTAATACCTTCACCGTGGCCGGA
>CAMFET010000186.1 GCA_945949475.1 uncultured Phascolarctobacterium sp. | reverse complement strand
TAATTTTCCCCACCTCCATTCTCCACCAAAACACACTTTTTAGAACTATTTACCTTTTAACCGGGGCACAAGCTCGGCCACCACCTGCTTCAGTCTTTGCATATCCACAGGCTTGCTGGTATGCGCGTCCATGCCTGCTTGCAGAGCCTTATGGGCGTCCTCCGCAAAAGCGTTGGCCGTCATAGCCACAATGGGGATGGTTCTGGCACAGGGATGCTCGCAGGCACGAATCATTTTCGTAGCGCCATAGCCATCTAAAACTGGCATCTGCACATCCATAAAGATAATATCGAACTCATCCTTCGCAGAAGCAGCGAAGCGTTCCACAACCAAAAGACCGTTTTCGCAAATTTCCACAGTCGCACCCTCCTTGAGGAGCAGCAGCTCTAGAATTTCTGCGTTAATAGCATTATCCTCCGCAGCTAAAACCTTTAGTCCACGCAGGGAAACCTGATTCTGGACCTCTTCCTTTTTAACCTCTTCCTTCGCCGTAGCCGCTACAGCCAACTCCAGATTAATGGTAAAGGTAGTTCCCTTACCCTTAGAGCTAATCACGGAAATATTTCCGCCTAAAAGGTCCACTATGTTTTTCACAATGGCCATACCAATACCTGTGCCCTGAATATGTTTAGTTTCCTCAGTATATTCACGGGTAAAAGGGGTGAAAAGCTGCTTTTGGAACTCCTCACTCATGCCATAGCCATCATCCTGAACCACAAATTGGACATGGCTAAAGCCCTTTCTATGACCGGGCTGCCCTTCTATTAAAAGGCGCACATGCCCGCCCTCGGGCGTATATTTCACCGCATTACTCAACAAATTGAGCAAAATCTGATTAATGCGCATCCTATCACTGTGAACCATGGCCGGTAGCTGTCCTTTGTATTCCACCTTGAATTCTTGGTGCTTCTTGCGAGCCTGGGGTCCAATAATACCCTGCAGTTCCTCCTCTAACTTCTGCAAGGAGAAATCCGTCAGCTTCAGAGCCGTTTCACCGCTTTCGATTTTGCTCATATCCAAAATATCATTAATTAAGCTTAAAAGATGCTTACTGGAGTAGGTGATTTTATGAGCGTAGTCCAGCACCTTTTCCGGAGTATAGGCACAGTCAGCCAACATTCCCGCAAAGCCTACAATAGCATTCATGGGCGTGCGAATATCATGGCTCATATTAGCCAAGAAATTACTCTTGGCCTTATTAGCGCTTTGGGCCAAGCTTAGCGCATTGCTCAAGGACACATTCAAGGCGTGCTCCTTGGTTCTATCGGAAAGCACAATAATATACTTGGGCACCTTTTGCACTAGGTCGGTGTATACCAGTACATGGAACCAGCGTTTTTCAAGAGTCAAGGGATGAATAAGCTCCTTATCCCATTCCATTCGAGGAGTATCAGGATTTTGGCGAATATGCTTACCAACTTCAAAGTAGGAATCATCCTCTCCCAAAGAGCTCAATTGAGAACCAATTATTCCCTGCTGTAGCTCCACTCCTATCAATCTGGTCACATTGGGGCTGATATAGTCCAAGCACATAGTCTTACAATCCACCATCAGAAAGGCATCATCCACATTGTCCGACAGTGTCGAAAACAGCTGCTCCTTGTACAAGATTTCCTTATCCTTTTGGGACAAGGCCAGCTTATTCCTATAGTGCATAAAGAAAATATAGGCACCACTGAGCAATAAAGCCAAAAGCACGAAAACAATCATGGTAATGGCCTGCAGCTCGTTCATGCTGGCATTGACAACCTTTTCCGGAATCAGTCCCACCAAAACGGAATGAGCATATTCCGCAGGCATATGAATCAGGTAATATTTTTCCCCGCGAATGGGCAGCGTGATTACACCCTTCTCCCTGCTGATAAGCCGCTGGAGCAAATCCTTCTTCTGCTCCGGGGTAAGCTCGGGCAAGTTATTGAGATAAGCATGAAAATTATAAATACTGCTCTTATTTTTCGCAGTTCTAGCAATTGATACACGACCTGTATCATCAATAACGTAGTTATCAGCCTCACCCTCGAAGGCATTGGTGTTCAGAGTTTTAATCAAATCCTCGTTATCATAGCTTATAGCTATGGCATCATAAACGAAGCCCTGAAATACACCCTTGGGCATGGGAATAGCAAAAACCTTCAGCTCCTTTTTAGGCACAGCTACGTCCAAAACAACCTCTTCCTTTTTATCCACCAAATCATTAATCTTGCGGTGCATATTAAAGAAGCCCTTGCGCCCATCCACAGTGTAAAATTCACCATTGGCAGCTACAAAGTAGAAATCTGTAAAGCTCCATTTAGACTTTTGCTCATGAACAAAGGCAGTGATGGCGTCCTCATTGTGCTCACGCAGTAAATACTGCTTCCATACCGTTAGCAAATTCCACTTGCTCTCCACGATGTCCCGTAGGGAGTCCCGCACTTGGGTATAGATTTCCGTCAAATGACGACTGCTTTCCTCATAAATCATCCGGGAAGCAAAGCGGAAATAAGCCACACAGCCTAAGGCTACAGTGACTATAATCAGCACTATAATACTAATGTTTTTTAGATTCTTCCTCATGATCTTCTTCACCATTCCAGCTTGACAGTATAGTTTATTTTAAAGCAAGCATAATGAAATCACAGTATAGTTTTGAAAAGCTCTTAATTTGTTCAAAGATTACTGAAAAATTATAATACCAGACTATGTACAAAAAACTTTCAAATTTGTATATTTTTTCTAGATTTACTTGTATTCCTTGCTATTTTTTATTTTATTTTTATTATATCATATAAATTTTTTCTGCGCAAGAAAATTTAGAAAGCTCATTTTAGCAAAGAAAAAACTCCTGCTTGACCAATACGAGGACTGCCAAGCAGGAGCGAAATATTACAATGTTAAAAGAATGGCCTTCTTTAAACTCATATAGCTATAACACAAGCTTATTGACCAGCCTTCTTGCCTCTCAAGAAGAGCCACAGGGGACCAGCCAAGAAGGTGGAGGTATAAGCACCACTGGAGAAGCCCACCAGCATCGCAAAGGAGAAGTTGCGAATGGTTTCACCACCGAAGAGGAAGATGGAAACAACAGCGAACAAGGAGG
>CAMFET010000185.1 GCA_945949475.1 uncultured Phascolarctobacterium sp. | reverse complement strand
CAGGCCAAGGCTCATGTGACTGGCAATTTGGCGGTGGGCAATACTAGGCAGCAGCTTCTTGATGCGGTTACTATTGCCTTGCCATACATAGGCTATCCTAAAACTTTAAATGCTATAGCAGCTATTAATTCTATTGTTCCGGCAAAGGAGCAATAAAGCATGAAAAAAGTATTTGCTTTGATGATGTTAGCTATTAGTTTATTGATGTCTTCTGCTTATGCTGCAGAAGAGAATACCAACAAGGAGGAGAAACAAATGCATCAGGAATTTACTACCGTTTTTGCAAGAGGAGCTAAAAATGATGCTTATGCCAAATATTTCGTAGGACAGAGCTATTTAAATATGCTTTCCTTAGAGCAGGTGGTGATTGGCAATGTAACCTTTGAGCCGGGCTGCCGCAATAATTGGCATATCCATCATGCCGATAAGGGTGGTGGACAAATTCTTTTGGTGACCGGTGGACGTGGCTATTATCAGGAATGGGGCAAGGAGGCCAGAGAGCTGTTGCCGGGTGACGTGGTGAATATTCCTGCTGGAGTGAAGCATTGGCATGGTGCTGCTCCCAATAGCTGGTTTGCTCATTTGGCTATAGAGGTGCCTGGTGAAAATACACGCAATGAATGGTGTGAACCAGTGGCTGAAAAGGAATATAACGCCTTGAAATAATATATTATGTAGTTCAGCGTTTTAAGGCTTCACAAATTAGTCACTTGACTTAGAGCGAACTTGAAGAGGTATGCTGGAGTTGTCCTTATGGATGGCTATGTATTAATTAGACAAGTGAGGAGGAAAACTAATGAACAGACGCGATTTTTTGAAGACTACCGGCATTTCCTTGGCTGGATTGGCCGCTATGTGCATGGGCTGCGGTTCTAGCAGTGCCACATCTGCCCAAACAGCCGCAACAACTGTAAATGAAGGAGCAAAACAAGTTATGGATTCTAAAACTGGTAAGAAAATTTTAATTGCCTATTATTCTTATAGTGGCAATACTAAGGCTTTGGCCGAAGAGATTCACAGACAGGCTGGTGGTGATTTAATCCCCATCGTACCTGAAGTTCCTTACTCTGAAACCTATGATGTAACTGTGGCTAAGGCTAAGCAGGAGCAGCAAAGTAATGCACGTCCTGCAATTAAAACTGCAATTCCTAATATGGAGCAATACGATATGGTGCTTTTAGGTTATCCCAATTGGTGGGGCAGCTATCCCATGCTGATCGCTACCTTTGCAGAAAAATTCAATTTGGATGGCAAAAAAATTGCTCCCTTCTTTACCCATGGCGGTGGAGGTGAACAGCGTTGTGCCAGCGATTTACGCAGGTTGTTGCCTAAGTCCGACATTCAAGAAAGCTTGTGCTTGTCCGGTAACAGTGCACGCAGTGCTCAAGGAGAGGTTAGCACATGGCTGAAAAAGCTTGGCATGTAATTGGCTATTTACTTGGCTTTCTATTATTCTACGAGCCCTTTATGCTGTTCCAAAGGATAACTAGTAGTTTTCTTGTGGAAACAGGCTTTACTTCAATTCATGTGCCCTGTGCTCGCATTCCCTTGGCTAACATCCTGACTGGGCAGTGGCAATACAGCGGGCCGACCTCACTATTCTTTTGTCTATTGCTAATTGTAGTTTCTCTGTGGTTCGGTCCGCTATTTTGCGGCTGGCTCTGCCCTGCAGGAGCCTTTAGTGAATATTTAAGCAGGCTGCTACCTGATAAATATAAAATTAATTGGGCACAGCTAGTGCCGCTTGTGCCCCTGCGGTATGGCTTTTTCCTAGGCTTTCTTGGCTCCATCATTTTAGGCTTAGGCATTCCCTGCAGCTATTGCAATTATTATGCTTTAGAGATATTCGTAGGCTATTTGCATACTATGCAACTATTCAATAGCTCCCTATACCTGCTCATGAACTTTTTGGTGAGCAATATTTTCTTAGGCCTTTTTACTAAGGGTGGGCGTGGCTACTGCAATTTGCTTTGTCCGGTGGGGACAATGTGTTCTCTGATGCATGTGCTGGGGCAGCTTGTTCCGGGGGCCTTTGGGATGCAGGTTGATAAAAAGCTATGCGTGGGCTGTGGCTTGTGCAGCAAAAAATGTCCTATGCAAGCAGTCTCGATTGCTCAAGGCAAGGCCCAGATAAATCGCCATCACTGCATCGTCTGTGGTCAGTGCAGGCAAGCATGTCCTCGTAAGGCGATTGCTTATACCAATGGTTTGCACAGGGAGGTGGCTAAGCACGATGTTCAAGAATAATTTGCGCGATCTTTATATGATGGCTGGTGCTGCTGGCTCAGTACTCATTCCTCAAGCTATGGTCAACACTTGGCCCAGTTTTTTCGCCACTGTTGCTCCCTTGACTAGCAATGCTTTGCCGGCCTGCACTGGTAGCTGTGGTGCTTGCGGTGGTACTTGCTTGACTAGCATCAGCATGCTGCTGTGGTTAGGCAGCTGTAAATATATTAATAAGAAAAGTTAGGAGGTATTGAACATGTTTGGATTAGGTTTACCGGAGCTGCTTTTGATTCTAGTGATTGGCTTGGTCTTCTTTGGGCCGGGCAAGCTGCCCGATGTGGGTAAGGCCATTGGTAAGAGCATGCGTGAATTCAAAACGGCTCTCAACGACGTAAAGCCGGAAATTACGGAAGAAAAAGCTGTGGAGACAGCAAAGGAAAAATAAGGGTGTAGGCAAATGGATGGCATGGAGGTTAAGCTAACAGCGGAGCCGTGGCGAGATAATATTGATAGGGACATGAGCTTGGCAGAGCATTTGACGGAGCTGAGAAGCTGCCTAGTCAAGGCTGGAGCTGCTTTAGTAGCATGTACCGCTGTGAGCTTTTATTATCTGGAAAAAATTATTGCAGCTTTGACTGCTCCCGTAGGTCAATTATATTATTTGCGTCCGGCCGAGGCCTTTATGGTCTACTTAAAAATCGCTTTACTAGCTGGCTTGATACTAGCTGCGCCCATGGTGCTTTACCAGCTGTACAGCTTTGTAAGACCGGCGTTAACCCTGCGGGAAAAGCATTATGCTCTCTGTACTATTCCCATAATTATAGTGCTTTTTCTTGGCGGGATGCTCTTTTCTTATTATTTTGTATTTCCTAGAGCTGT
>CAMFET010000184.1 GCA_945949475.1 uncultured Phascolarctobacterium sp. | reverse complement strand
ATATCACATCAAATGTGGAACAACGCTATAATCGTGTGAACTCCATGTGCGATGACCTGCTGGACGCTTGGAAGAGTTTCTTAAACCATTATACTGATTGGAGTCAGAAAGGAGTCAAAGATAAGATCAATAAGCTGGAAAGCTGCATTATTGATATTTTATGGTTGCGCGAAAAGGAAAAGACCACTTCCTATAAGGATAGCACAAAGTTTGGCAAAAAGGCCTCCGCTGCTATTGATTTAATCGGCTCACTGACTGGTACTAACGAGCTGCGTGAAGCACTTTTGGCCTTCCTTGAGCCCGGCAATTATGTGAATATGAATGTATCTGCCGGTGCGAAAAATAATGATCCAGAGAAGCAGAAGGACGTTACTGCTGTCTTAACCGGCAGTGTGGGCGTGCAGAACTTGCATAATACGGCCAATATTAATATTGGTGCTAATGCTGTAATCACAGGTGGTTCAGCAAATGCCGTTGATATCGCTGCTAATGTGGTGGAAACCAATGTTATGGCCATAGGTAAGCTGAGTGCCTTCCCTTATATCATTATCGATCCCACTCCTGTGGAGAACGCTCAGAATGGTGTTGGCGGCATGGTGGGAGTGCAAAACACCTATAATAATAGCAAGGTAAAAATCATGAACGGCGTGACCATTGACGCTGGTTCTATAGATATTGCTACCAAAAATGATGTTTTGAATATCGGCATCGGTATCGCTGGCTCCCAGACCAGCAAGCTTGGCCTGACGGGCATGGTGTCCTACATGGGCGGCGAATCTCACGCCGAAACTCTAGTGGATGACGATGTTAGCTTTACTGCGCGCAAAAAGGTGAAAAAGGTAACCAAGGAAAAAGATGATGGCACTACAGAAGATAAGGATGAAGTAACCTCCACTGGTGCGGTGAATATTTCTTCGACTAATGATACCAATATTATAAATTTGGTGGGCGATTGGAATAGCGCCGAGGTTAGCTCCGTGGGTGCCAGCGTGGGCGTTATTTCCTATGACATTCACAGCATTGCCGAGCTGACTAATCAGGAGCTGAATAATGATGGCACTTCTGCGGAAACTAACGCAACTGCTAACCATAAGGGTAGCATTAATGCCAATAGCGTGAATGTAAATGCCTTAACTGACGGCATTATCAATAATTTTACTGTAGCTGGTGTGAAAAATAGCACGCAAAATGCTAATAATCAGGGCGGTGGCGCTAATGCTGCTGCCGGTGGCGGTGCCGGAGCTGTGGCAGGTGGCGTGCAGAATGCCAATGTCAACGGTGGCAATGCCGGTGGTCAGCAGGCAACCGTGAGCCTCAATGCTGTGGGCAGCGTTTCCTGGAATTACGTTGTTGATGAAACCAAGGCCACTATCGACAATGTTGAGATAAAGCTTACTAAGGCCGATGTGGCTGAGCACGTTACTGATGATAGATCTGCTGCTGTAAAGGTGGAGGCCGAGGATGCCTCTTATATTGGCGCTTACAGCGGTGCTATGGCCTTAAATAAGCTGGGAAATGGTAATAATAGCAAATTCAGAGGTACCTTAGTTGGTGCAGTGGCTGTTAACGACTTGAAGAAAACGACCACTGCTACTTTAAAGAATACTGATGTCAAGCGGTCCACTACTGACGTGGGAGTGGATGTGCTGAACTATGCCCATAATAGCGGTGCTCAGGTGGCAACAGGCCTATCCTTGGGCTTGGAAACCGGCAAAACTAGCGACAGCGAAATTAATATTAATCTTGCAGCAAGTGGCTCTGCTAACTATATTGATAGCACTGTGCATGCTGATATGCTAAATGATGCTATAGTTGGTGGGAACACTGTGGTTAATAACGTGGCCTATGACCAGGATGTGCAGGTTGCAGGCGGTGTAACCACGCAGGTGACCAAGTCCACTGCTAGTGCAGGTGCAGCTGTGACTGTTAACGATGTAAAAAATGACATTAAAGCGTTAATGAATAACAACACCATCGGCGTGGCTGCGATAAAGGCTGCTGAGGTGCATAATATTGCTGCAAGCAAGCTGACTCAGGTGGGTACTGCTATTTCTGTTGGCGTAGCGACGGGAGATAAGTCTTATGCAGCACTGAATGTGGCTGTGGCTAAAAATAACGTGGCTAACACGGTGGATGCTACCATTGACGGCGGCGCAATTTATGCCAATAAGGTCTCCAACGAAGCCAAGGATGGCAAGCTCACAGCTAGTACTGCTGACAATAAATATTTAACCGAGCTGAACCAAACCAGTAGCTTTGCTGTTTCTGTTGATGCTCAGGGAAATTTTGTAACGGGCGAAGGCAATCAACAGCAGATACTTGCTAAAGATATTACCGTTGATCAAGATGGTAATTTCCGTAAGAATGGCCAGATACTCACCCCGTCCGTAGAGATAAAGGATGATGGCTATTACCAGGGTACTGATAAGCTAAGGGCGAATATTTCTAAAGATGCCAATGGGAACTATTGGGATATCAATGGCGAACCCATAACCCTCAACGCAGAGGATGGGCTCTACCACGATGTTCATGGCATTATTGTGGATGTGGAGGATATTCACTATTACAATTCCCAAAATCAGGAAGTTGATGTTGCCAATGTGGTTTATACTGATTCCAGTGGCAAGATTGTAGACATCTATGACATTACCTATAAGGATAGGGATGGCAACGCAGTTAATCCCAATGAGTTGAAGACTACAACTAATAATTTCTATGACTTCACCGGCAATGATGCTTTGAACCAAGCTAATGGAACAAATACTGCCGACCCCACTAACACCAAGGGTGCTGATTTGAGTGTAATTATTAACGATAATGCAGATAAGGCTACCTATAATAGCTCTAAAATTACTCTCTCCAATCAGGGCAACACCATTGTGGGCGTGGCCTTGGGACTGGGCGTGGTTGCCGGGCAAGAAACCGGCATTAGTGGTGCTGCTGCAGCGGCAGCCAGCGTGAATACCATCACAAATAATTTCACTGCCTCTGTAAAAAACGCCACCGTTGGCACTGCTGGGAGCACCTATGATAATGATAACAAGCTGACTGAGGCTGCTATGAGGGTTGAAGCAGCCAGCGATACCCGCATGGTCAGCGTGGCGGCGGGTGCGGCTGCGGATGC
>CAMFET010000183.1 GCA_945949475.1 uncultured Phascolarctobacterium sp. | reverse complement strand
CTAAGGGCAGTTCGGCAAAGCAGCTATATTTATTGCTCACAAAGGCATCGCCCACATTAGCGCGCTCAGTAATAGCAGTCAGGCACAGTCCCTCCGGTAGCACGGTAGGCATATCCTTCAGGCTATGCACAGCCAAATCAACCTCGCCGCTGAGCAAATCCTCTTCAATCTCCTTGGTAAACAGGCCCTTGCCACCAATTTGGGCCAAAGGCACATCCAAAATTCTATCGCCCTTGGTGACGATTTTTTTGAGCACTACCTCACACTCAGGGTATTTTTCGCGCAGGCAAGCAGCAATATGATTGCTTTGCCACAGCGCTAAGAGACTTTGTCTAGTCCCAATCTTCAATACGGCTTTCATCACCAAACTCCTCTCCGCTCTCATTCAGCAGGAATAAATCACACATCATTTGTTTATAGCGCTCTTCTTCGCTTGTGCCGGCCACAGCATTCATAGCCTTCATGGGCTCACGCAGGAATTTATGCTCTAAGCGCTGTGTCATCAAGTCGATGATACGGCGCTCTTCATCCGTAAGATTCGGCAGCTTGATAAAGGCCTTTTTCAGCACCTTTTGGCGCAAAAAGTTCATCTTATCATGCAGCTGTACCATCACCGGGCGCATAGTGTAGTAGCGCAGGCGCTCCTTCAGCGCCGCAATTTCCTCGGCGATAATCTGCTCAGCTACCTTGGCCTCATGGGTGCGGAAGTTTTTATTCACATCCACCACATTTTCCAAATCATCGATATTATATACAGTTACGCCCTGCATATCGTTTAAAGCCGGGTCCACATCGCGCGGCACAGCAATATCAATCAAAATCAAGGGGCGTGCTTTGCGGTCAGTCAGCAAGGGACCGAGATTTTCCGCTGTCAGCACATAATGGGGTGCGCCAGTAGAGGTGATGATGATATCAGCCTGAGCGGCCTGCTTAAACATTTGCTGGTAAGGAATGGCAGTGCCGTTGAATTTTTCGGCCAGCTCCTGCGCATGGTCAAAATTACGATTGCTAACGAAAATCGTCTTGGCGCCCTTATCAATCAAATGGCGGGCGGTGAGCTCGCTCATATGTCCTGCGCCAACTACTAAAATATTGGCTGTAGTCAAGTCGCCCAAAATATTAATAGCCAAATCCACCGCTGCGCTAGAAACGGAAACACTGCTAAAGGCGATTTTTGTTTCGGTGCGCACGCGCTTGCCCACGGCAATGGCCTTATTCATAATAGTATTTAAAATCGTGTCCGTCATGCCATTGTTGCGAGCAATTTGATAAGCATTTTTAATTTGGCTCAAAATCTGACCTTCGCCAATAATCAAAGAGTCCAAGCTGGACGCCACTCTAAATAAATGCTGCACGCACAGGGTGCCGGTCAGATTATAAAAATACTCGCCCTTATAATGCTCCCCTGCTAAATGCGCCAAAAGCCGCTTCACGAAGGGAATGGCTTCATGGGGATTTTCGATAACCATATACAGCTCTGTGCGGTTGCAGGTGGACAGAAGCATGGCCTCGGGGATGTTGTCGTAATTGCGCAGGCGTCGCAAAATACTGGCTACCCTATCATTAGTGAAATTAAAACGCTCGCGGATCTCAACGGGGGCCGTTTTGTGATTGAGACCTAAAACTGCTAATTGCATCTAAGATGTTCTCCTTTGCCTGAGCAGCATGCCCTGCTGCTACTAAATTTATCAAATCATCCGTCAGGATTTGTCGCCAAAAAGCAGTGCGCTGTGCAGGCGTTGAGGAAATTTGCTGCACAATGTGGCGCTGTTGGCGTAAAAAGTCGTTAAAAGACGCTATATCAGGAGTAATTACTTCTTGCAAGCGTTTTTTTAACATGCGTGTGAAGGCTGGCATGCCGCCTGTAGCTAGGGCTACAGTGATATCACCCTGCGTAAAGGAGGAAGGCACGGTAAAATTGCTTAGCTCCGGCTCGGTGATATTGTTACAGAGCAGCGGCGCAGCGTCAGTGATTTGCCTATTGATAGCTGCATCATTAGTAGCAGCTATAACAATGAAGGCTTGCTGCAAGTATTCAGCCTTATAGTAATCTTTAATCAATTGGCAGGAGTGTTTTTCTGCTTCCTTTAGCAGCTCCGCACCAAGCTCCGGTGCTACAACTGTAACCTCAGCACCCGCCTCACACAGGGTAACGAGCTTGCGTGCAGCAACCTGCCCACCGCCGATAATTACGCATTTTTTGCCTTTTAGCTTCAAAATTGCAGGATAGTGAAAATTATTCTCAATAAGCATTAAGTTATCCATCCAAAATTAGTGATAATATATGTCATTAAATACCAGTCTTAAGTATATATGATATCATATTTGCGCTAATTTTTAAAGAGAGGAAAGGAGAAAAATGTTAAAGAGCTTACACAAATAGCAGCTGGTCCCACAGCCTAGCAACCGCTCAGGCGATAACCAACCCCGGCCTCGGTTAGCAAATACTTGGGCTGGGCAGGGTATCCGAGGAACGACCGGCCACACAGCCATTGCGCCAGCACTAGGTGGCCACACATGCTGCCATAGCAGGTCAGCAAAGCGGCACTTACCAGCAAAATTGCAAACATCTCAGCAAAGTTACTCAGGGGAGTGGGGTTATCGTAGGGATGGGAGGAGTTAGCAAAGAATGCTGCTGGCTGTAAAAAAGGCGTAAAAAAATCCCCGCCCTGTTAACTTCAGAGCGGGGATAAACCTTTTAGTCCTGTAGCCTAGGACTTCGTTATTTGATTTTCTTAAAGAGTCTCTTAGCGTTGGCCGTAGTCAGTGCTGCCAGCTCCGCCACATCCATATCCAGCACTAGCGCTGCGTTGCGCGCAGTATATTCCACATAGCCAGGATTATTGCGCTTGCCGCGGAAGGGCACGGGAGTAAGGTAGGGGCAGTCCGTTTCAAACAGCATCAGCTCCTTGGGGATGTACTGCATCACCTCGCGCACCTTTTGCGCGTTCTTATAGGTGGAGGTGCCGCCAAAGCCAAAGTAATAGCCACGCTTGGCCAGCTCCTTGGCCATTTCTAGGCTGCCGCTGAAGCAGTGGAATACGGCCTGCACACCCTTGACCTCTTTCTGGAAGAGCTCTAGCATATCGCCGTGCGCTTCACGGTCGTGAATAATGATGGGCAAATCAAACTGCTTGGCTAAATCAATCTGCTCCAA
>CAMFET010000182.1 GCA_945949475.1 uncultured Phascolarctobacterium sp. | reverse complement strand
AAGCAGATTTTACGTACGAGGGAGAAGCCGTTGGAATGCACACCGCTGGAAGGCAAGCCTAACAGTACATCCCCAGCCTTAACCTTTTCGCCGGTAATCATCTTAGACTTGTCGACAACGCCAACACAGAAACCAGCGATATCGTATTCACCCTTAGCATAGAAGCCAGCCATCTCTGCAGTTTCGCCACCGATCAAAGCGCAGCCACTTTCCTTGCAGGCATTGGCCACACCCTTAACAATGTTGGCAACCTTTTGAGAATCAACCTTGTCCACGGCGATATAATCCAAGAAGAACAGGGGTTCTGCACCCTGTACAAGAATATCATTAACACACATAGCCACAGCGTCCTGGCCAATGGTATCGTGCTTATCAGCCATAAAAGCCAGCTTCAGCTTGGTACCAACACCATCGGTGCCGCTTACCAGCACGGGCTCCTTATATTTGCCGGTGTTCAGCGCAAACAGACCGCCAAAGCCACCCAAATCACCAATAACCTCGCTGCGATAGGTAGCGCGCACGCTATCCTTCATCAGCTCCACTGCCTTATTGCCAGCGTCAATATCAACGCCAGCGTCAGCATAGGTAAGTTGTTTCTTTTCTTCGCTCATAATTGCCTCCAAAAGTATAATTTTATCGAACAATTTATATATCCAATTTTTAACCAAAGACTTTCTAGAAAGCCTCAGATACGTGAAAGGGCGATCACGGCTACTAGAAGTATGTCTAGGAAATATAACGAAAGGGCTGCTTAGAAGGTGCCAGATACGAGGCACAGCGACGACGGCGTACTAGAAGTACGTCTAGGAGCTGTAACGAAGTAGATGGTGCCTTATAAGCTGTCTCACTCAAAAATATTCTTAGGCTCTTGCGCTATAACATCATCCGCATTATCCGGATAATCGGAGCTAAAGCAAGCACAGCACAATCCGTTAGGATCAATGTGGCTGATGGCCCGTTTCATGCCATCCATAGAAATATAGTGCAGGCTATCAGCGCCAATGAAACGGCAAATTTCGTCCTCGGTACAGCGAGCTGCGATGAGCTGCTTGCGCTCAGAGGTATCGATGCCATAGTAGCAGCTATCTACAACCGGAGGAGAAGAAATACATACATGTACTTCCTTCGCGCCAGCCTCCTTCAGCAGCTTCACTACCTTGCCACTGGTGGTACCGCGCACAATGGAGTCGTCGACCATAACCACGGATTTGCCCTCTACCACGCTGCGCACGGGGTTCAGCTTCAAGCGCACTGCATTAGCACGCTGCTTTTGTGTCGGCTGGATAAAGGTACGGCCCACGTAACGGTTTTTGGTGAGACCTTCCATAAAGGGGACGCCGGACTCAAGGGCATAGCCGATGGCGGCGGGGGTGCCGCTGTCGGGTGCAGAGATAACGATATCAGGATGAATATCCATGGTTTCCTTGGCCAGCTCGCGACCCATTTGGATACGGGCATCATAAACGGGCTGATTATCGATTACGCTGTCGTTACGAGCAAAATATACATATTCAAAAATGCAGTGAGCAGTTTTTTCCGGCACCTTATCGCACCACATTATACTGCGAGGCTCGGCATTATCGCTGTCGATGATGAGCATTTCACCGGGCTTCACATCGCGCACCAGCTCTGCGCCAACCAAGTCAAAGGCACAGGATTCGGAGGCTACACACCAGCCATTTTCCATCTTGCCCAAAACCAGAGGACGGAAGCCATAGGAATCACGCACAGCAATAATCTTATTATCGGTCATGATCAAGATGGCAAAGGCACCACGAATCTGCTTTACGGACTCAGCTACACGCTCTTCAATAGTAGGACGTGCGCTCAAAGCAATCAAGGACAGCAGCACCTCGGTATCAACGGTGGTGGTGAAAACAGCGCCCTCCTTGGCCAGATTATGACGCAGCTGGCCAGCATTTGTCAAATTGCCGTTGTGGCTCAGGGCCAGATTGCCACCATCAAAATAAACCTTCAGCGGCTGGATATTATAGGCCATGCTCGCACCAGTGGTAGAATAACGCACGTGGCCGATAGCAGCGAAGCCATCTAAATCAGCAACGCCATCCTTGTAGACATCGGGAACAAGGCCCATGCCCTTTTTGACCTTCATGGTGCGACCATCGGTAACCACGATACCAGTACTTTCCTGACCACGATGCTGCAGAGCATACAGGCCCCAATAGGTATTGAGGGCTACATCCTCGCTGTGGCTGAAGATGCCAAAGACGCCGCATTCCTCATGCAGCTTATCATCCTTAAATAAATCTTCCACAATAACTCTCCTTTTATTTGTAATCACTAAGAGGGGATTATTTGCCTTCTGCTCTCAATTTAGCCAGCTTTTCACCCTTTGCTTTTACTTCCTCTTGCATTTTCAGGCGATTATCGGCCAGCTTTTCTACTAATTCGGGGTATTTGGTTGCCAAAATCTGCACAGCGAAAAGAGCTGCGTTCTTGGCACCATTAATTGCCATCGTAGCAACGGGAATGCCGGAGGGCATTTGCACAAAGCTCAGCAGAGCGTCCATGCCGCCCAACGGAGTGGCATTGATGGGAATGCCGATAACGGGAACAGTGGTATAAGCAGCGATAACACCACCCAGATGTGCTGCTGCACCAGCTGCGGCGATGATAACCTCCACGCCACGCTCACGAGCGCCAGCTGCAAATTCGTGTACCACATCGGGAGTGCGATGAGCGGAGGCTACTACAACCTCTACCTCCACACCAAATTCCTTCAGAGTCTTTTCCGCAGGCTCCAAAATAGGCCAGTCAGAATTACTGCCCATAATGATTGCAACTTTCATGAACCTCTACCTCCAAAATCTACTAACTAAAAAACAAAACCCAAGCAAGCCTTCCTCAATCTCAAATTAAGTAATCTTTCTCGGGTTCATCATACTACAGTGTACTATTCTAATTATACCAATCTAAAACGCTAGCGTCAAATAAAAATGTGAACTTTTTAACAGTTTTTGCAGAAATCGTTCGGAAAGTTACCAAAAAAGGGAGCAAAATAAAAATCTCTCCAAGCGATTGACACCTGGAGAGTCTAGAAATATGCAGATATTAAGCTTCCTTACCCACACGGCTGCGGATAATAAGCATGGTAATAAGCATCATACCCAAGGTAATGGGCAGAGCTATGAGAGCCACGGAGCTTTCGTACATATAAGCGATAGC
>CAMFET010000181.1 GCA_945949475.1 uncultured Phascolarctobacterium sp. | reverse complement strand
TTTGGGCTATATTGCCGATTTGTACCACGGGCACATATTCCACCGCACCGGCAGAGATTTTGGCTACCACTGCATTGAGAGGACAGCTACGCCGCCGCGGCAGCAGTACGCCGTGGACGCCTGCGGCATCCGCTGTACGAATTAGCGCACCGACATTTTGCGGGTCCTGCAGCTCATCTAAAAGCAGCAAAAAGGGCTGCTCGCCCTTGGCTGCTGCCTTAGCGAATACATCATCCAAAGTTTGGAAGGCTATGGGCGCTGCCAAGGCCACCACGCCTTGGTGACGCAGGCCGGGTGCTAGCTTGTCCAAGCGCTCAGCTTTTACTAGCTCCACGGGCACGCCCTTGCTTTTAGCCAAGGCCAAAAGCTCGCCCAGGCTGCCTCCGTGAGCGCCCTCCTGCACCAGCAGCTTATTCAAGGGACGCTGCCCCTTCAGCGCTTCGGCTACAGCGTTACGGCCCGCAAGCACATCACCTGCAGTCGGCTTTTCCGACTTCACCTCTTGCTTGCGAGGCTGCTTCGTAGGCAAAGAACGAACCTTTTTCTGCAAGTCCTCTCTCATGGCTGTGCTCCTTCTTGAGCAGCCTTCGCTCTTTGGGCTAAAATCGCCTGCAAGCGCCCACAGCTCATCTCACCCTCATGGCATACGCCCTCAGAAACGCAGGTTGGACCGGCATTTTCAAAAATCACAGGCGCAACCTCCTTCACTTGGCGCAGCATCTCGTTAGCTAAGGCACGAATTTCCCATTGGGCACGCGTGCAACAGCGCAGACTAAAGAAGTTGAGCAAGGAACGCGCATTAAAGGTACACACAATTTTTGTTTCTGCAGCATTGGGCAAAATATAGCGCGCATCCTCGGCTAACACGCCCGCTGCAGTAAATTCATTGTATAAATCCTGAATTTGGGTCATTAATGCGTCAAATTTCGCCTTAGCCTCAGGATTTTTCGCAATGGAAGGAGGAACGATGGTTTCAAAATCATGCTCCTTCACGTAGCGTTGGGATTGCTGGGAATAGGAGGCAATGCGGTGACGCACCAATTGATGAGTCAAGACGCGGGACACACCTTCAATAGCGAAGGTGAAGGTCACATGCTCCAAAGTGGAAAAATGCCCCATGCTTACCAGCTTACGCACCAATTTAGCAGCCTGCTCATCACTAATTCTTTCTTCCAATTGGGCAGCCCCAATGGGAGAATAACACAGACGCGCACTCATGGCTACGGTGCGCTCCGGCTCCGGGGTATAACGCACTAATTTAACCTGCATGGTCATAAAGCATCCTCCTTTCGCATAAAAATCTCATAAATTTATTTAGCTAAGCTTGCACTGATAAGCTTAAAGGAAGCTTCCAAAAGCTCCTCAAGGCGCTCCTGGCGCTCCTCTAAAAAGAGATAGCCCAAAAGAGCCTCAAAGGCGGTGGCCATACGATATTGGTATACAGAAGCACTTTTAGGAACGGTGGATTTGGCATTGCGTCCCCGGTGGAACACCTGCCTTTCCTCCTCGGTCAAGCCTGCTTCTATGCCTTCCATGGCTAGGCTTTGGCACACAGCACTGACATACTTCATGCCCAAATCATTGAGCACCCGCACATGACTGGAGGCTGGCAAAAGCCGCAAACGCACATACATGGAAAAAACTACATCACCAATATAGGCCAGCACGATGGGGTTCATTTGCTTAGCATCTATTTCTTTTAGGCAAGCACCGCTCTCAGCCTGACAAGCGGCGAGAGCGTGCTCCTTTAACAACTGGTATTGGGCAAATTTCATTGCTTAGACCATTTTACGCCTTGGGGAGTATCCTGCAGCACAATGCCGATTTCACCCAGCTTGTTGCGCAGCTCGTCAGCCAAGGCATAGTTTTTAGCCTTGCGCGCATCCTGACGCATAGCGATTAAGAGCTCTACCAACTCAGCTTCCTTGCTGTCGCCAGCTTCAGCGGCTGCGGGAGCAGCAGTTTTTTCCAAAACGCCGATGATGGAAGCCATTTCAGCAAACAGAGCTGCCATTTCAGCTACCAGCTTGCCATCGGGCTTAATGCCTGCATCGGTAATAGCTTTATGATATACATTGATTTCTTTAGCTAAAGCGAACCAATAGCTAATAGCCAAAGCAGTGTTGAAATCATCACGCATAGCCTCTAAGAAGGCTTCACGCAGCTCAGCTACCTTCGCGCGCAATGCCAGGCTTTCCTCGGTGGGGCCGGCATTCATCATAGCTTCCAGAGAAGTCAGAGTTTCTTTAGCGCTGCGCAGGCGAGCCAAGCTCTTTTCAGCTTCCTTCAGGCGCGCATCGCTAAAGTCCAACGGACTGCGATAATGAGTGGAAACAATGAAGAAACGCAGTGTCTCCGGCTCAAAATGCTCCAGAATATCGATAACCATGAAGAAATTACCCAGGGATTTGGACATTTTTTCATTATCTACAGTAATGAAGCCATTGTGCAGCCAGTAGTGCACGAAGGGATGGCAGCCAGTGCAGCCCTCGGATTGAGCAATTTCGTTCTCGTGATGCGGGAAAATCAAATCGCTGCCGCCGCCGTGGAAGTCGAAGGATTTACCCAAATATTTCATGCTCATAGTGGAGCATTCGATGTGCCAGCCCGGGCGGCCATTGCCCCAGGGGCTCGGCCAGGAGGGTTCGCCGGGTTTAGCAGATTTCCACAGAGCAAAGTCCATGGGGTTTTGCTTGCGGTCGTCCACATCCACACGAGCACCAGCCATCATATCCTCGATATTACGTCCGGACAGCTGACCATAATGCTTAAATTTTTCCACGCTATAGAAAACATCGCCATCCACTACATAAGCATAGCCATTATCAATTAAACCTTGTACGGTGCCGATAATATCCTCGATATGCTCGGATACACGAGGATAAACATGGGCACGGCGTACATTCAGCTTATCCATTACTTCAAAATAGGAGTCGATGTAACGGTTGCAGATATCGAACCATTGCACTCCCTCTTTATTGGCAGTGTTAATGATCTTGTCATCAACGTCAGTAAAGTTTTGCACATGGGTTACATCATAGCCCTCATGCTCCAAGAAGCGGCGAATTACGTCCCAGGTTACGAAGGGGCGCGCATTGCCGATATGAGGATGGTTGTAGGGGGTAACGCCGCATACGTAAATATTGGCCTTACCGGGAGTCATGGGAACGAATTCTTCTTTACGATTATTTAAGGT
>CAMFET010000180.1 GCA_945949475.1 uncultured Phascolarctobacterium sp. | reverse complement strand
GCGTCTTAGTTAGCGGTCGTGGCAGCAATCTGCAGGCTATTATGGACCGCATTGCTGATGGCTATCTGCCTTTAGAAATCGCAGTAGTAATCAGTGATAAGAGTGATGCCTACGCTTTAGAGCGTGCGCATAAGGCTGGCATTAAAACTGTAGCCGTGGAGCGTAAGGCTTGCGCTTCTAAGGATGATTTTGAAGCTAAAATCACTGCTGCTTTGGAAGAGAATGGCTGTGAGCTGGTAGTTTTGGCTGGCTTCATGCGCATTTTGAGCGGTGGCTTTGTCAATAAATGGCATCATAAGATTATTAATATTCATCCGGCATTGCTGCCCAGCTTCCCCGGCCTTCATGGTCAGGGTCAGGCAGTAGCTTATGGCGTAAAATTTTCTGGTTGCACTGTGCACTTTGTAGATGAGGGTACCGATAGCGGTCCGATTATTCTGCAAAAGGTAGTGCCCGTGCTGGATGACGATACAGAGGATACTTTGGCAGACAGAATTCTTGTGCAAGAGCATATCGCTATGCCGGAGGCACTGAAGCTGTGGGCTGAGGACAAATTAGAGATTAATGGCCGCAAGGTCAAGGTTTTGGCATAAGAGGTGTGCATATGAAAATCAAAAGAGCATTACTGAGCGTTTCTGATAAAACCGGCATTGTGGAGCTGGGTAAATTCTTGAGCGAGAAGGGTGTGGAAATAATCTCCACTGGTGGCACCATGAAGGCTCTGCGTGATGCAGGCGTGCCCGTAACCTATGTAAGCGATGTAACCGGTTTCCCCGAAATCATGGATGGCCGCGTGAAGACCTTGAACCCCAAGATTCACGGTGCTATTTTGGCAGTGCGCAGCAATCCTGAACATATGCAGGCTTTGGCTGAGCATAATATTACTCCCATTGATTTGGTTGTGGTAAACCTATATCCCTTCCGCGAGACCATTTCCAAGCCCGGCGTAACCGAAGCAGAGGCTATTGAAAATATTGATATTGGTGGTCCTGCCATGGTACGCGCATCTGCTAAGAACTTTAAGGACGTTGTCATTGTAACCTATCCTCGTCGTTATGCACAGCTTATGGAAATGCTGGAGAAGGATGGCGACATTGACGCACGCACTCGCAAGGAGCTGGCTTTTGAGGCCTTCTCCCACACTGCTGAATATGATACTATGATTAGCGAATACCTGAATAAGCAATTGGCAGAATAAGAGGTAAGGAAGATGAGAGTTCTTTTAATCGGTGGCGGTGGCCGCGAGCATGCCTTGGCATGGAAGCTGGTGCAAAGCCCTAATGTAGAAAAACTATATGCTGCACCGGGCAATCCCGGCATGGCGCTTTTGAAAAAATGCGAATGCATTAATCTGAATGTGGATGACTTAGAAGGCATTGCCGATTATGCTGAAGAAAAGAGCATTGACCTGACCGTAGTAGGTCCTGAAGCCCCGCTGGTTGCAGGCTTGGCTGATGTGTTTAAGCGTCGTGGCCTGCCAGTTTTTGGTCCTTCTAAGGCTGCTGCTCAGCTGGAGGGCTCTAAGGCATTTTCCAAGGAGCTGATGGCTAAATATAATATTCCCACTGCTTTCTTCAAAATCTGTGAGGATATTGACACTGCCAAAGCGTATGTGGAAGAAAAGGGCGCTCCCATTGTTGTTAAGGCTGATGGTCTTGCTGCCGGTAAGGGCGTGGTTGTAGCCATGACCAAGGAGGAAGCTCTGGAAGCTATTGACGAGATGATGGGGGATCACAAATTTGGTGCTGCTGGTGCTCGCTTGGTATTGGAAGAATACATGGAGGGCGAAGAGGCTTCACTTTTGGCCTTTACCGATGGCAAAACCGTTGTTCCTATGATCGCTGCTCAGGACCACAAGCGTGTTTTTGACGGTGATGAGGGCCCCAACACCGGTGGCATGGGTACATATGCACCGGCTCCCGTTATGACCGACATCCTGCGTTTGAAGGCTACAGAGCTGATTTTGAAGCCCGTTGTCGAGGCTATGGCTAAGGAGGGCACTCCTTATCAGGGCTGCCTCTATGCTGGACTCATGATCAAGGGCGATAGTGTGAAGGTTGTAGAGTTTAACTGCCGCTTCGGTGACCCCGAAACCCAGGTTGTGTTGCCCCTTTTGGATGGTGATTTGGCAGAAATTATGTTGGCCTGCGCTACTGGCACTCTTGATAAGGCAGAGGTCGCTTGGCATGACAAGGCTGCTGTGTGCGTAGTTATGGCTAGCGGTGGCTATCCGGAAAGCTACGAAAAGGGCAAGGAGATTACTGGCCTTGCTGCTGCTGAGGAAGACAAGGATGTGGTTGTGTTCCATGCCGGCACTAAGGAAGCAGAGGGCAAAATTGTTACCAGCGGTGGCCGCGTATTGGGTGTAACCGCTGTGGATGCCAATATTAAAGCTGCTCGTGACCGTGCCTATGCTGCTGTAGAAAAAATCGCTTTTGAGAAAAATTTTTATAGAAAAGATATTGCATGGAGAGCCTTAAAGAGGTAAAATAGATAAAACCTAATTTACTGTAAAGTTTGTAACAAAAAATTTAGAAGAAAAGGATGATGAAAGAATGGCTTTTTATTATGACGAACCTGCTCATACTTTTAGTGAGTACCTGTTAGTTCCTGGTTATTCCTCTGAAAAATGCATTCCTGCGAATGTAGATCTGCGCACTCCGCTCGTAAAGTTTAAAAAAGGTGAGGAACCTGCCATCACCATGAATATCCCCATGGTATCTGCAATCATGCAGGCTGTTTCCGGTGAAAAGCTGGCAGTTGCTCTGTCCAAAGAGGGCGGCATTTCCTTCATCTATGGCTCCCAATCCGTTGAGGACGAGGCAGCTATGGTTGCTCGCGTAAAGGCACATCGTGCAGGCTTTGTTAGCAGCGATTCTAACATTCGTCCTGACAGCACTTTGGCTGATATCCTGGCTCTGAAGGAGCGCACCGGTCACTCCACCGTGGCTGTAACCAGCGATGGCACCGTTAACGGCAAGCTGGAAGGTATCGTTACCAGCCGTGACTATCGTCCCAGCCGCATGGACCGTTCCACCAAGGTTCGCGACTTTATGACTCCTATTGACCAAATGATCGTTGCTGGTAAGGATACCACCCTGCAACAAGCTAACGATATCATTTGGGAAAAGAAGCTGAACACTCTGCCCATCGTTGATGATGAAGGCCGTTTGCTGTACATGGTATTCCGCAAGGACTATGCAACTCACAAGGAATATCCCTTGGAGCTGCTGGACAGCAAAAAACGCCATATCGTTGGCGCTGGTATTAACACCC
>CAMFET010000179.1 GCA_945949475.1 uncultured Phascolarctobacterium sp. | reverse complement strand
TTTATGAAGGAGTGCTTGCCGTTCATCATTGCGCTGCTCGTCACCTTGTTAATTGTAACCTATTGGCCGGGCCTGATTCTGTTCCTGCCCAATCTATAAAAAGGACGTGAGTATATGCATAAGAAATATATTATGGCTCTTGATTTGGGCACCACCAGCTGCCGTGCCATCCTCTTTAATCATGAGGGTGAAATCTGCAGCGTGGCACAAAAGGAGTTCACTCAATATTTTCCGCAGCCAGGCTGGGTGGAGCACGATGCAGAGGAAATCTGGGCTACGCAATTAGGCTTGATGTACGAGGCTATGAGTAAGCTCAATGTGACTCCTGCTGATATTGCTGGCATTGGCATCACCAACCAACGCGAAACCACCGTCGTTTGGGACAAGGTGACTGGTCGCCCGGTGTATAAGGCCATCGTATGGCAGTGTCGCCGCACTGCCGAGTATTGCGATTTGCTGAAGATGAAGGGCTATTCGCAAATGTTCCGCGAAAAAACTGGTCTTGTTTTGGATGCTTATTTTTCGGGCACTAAGCTGCACTGGATTTTAGAGAATGTTCCCGGTGTGCGCGCAAAGGCCGATGCAGGACGCTTGCTCTTTGGCACCATCGATACTTGGATTATTTGGAAGCTGACCGGTGGCAAGGTGCATGTAACCGATTATTCCAACGCTTCCCGCACCTTGATGTATAATATTCACGAGCTGAAGTGGGATGAGGAAATCCTTACTATTTTGGGTGTGCCGAAGGACATGCTGCCCGAGGTGAAGCCTTCGAGCTGCATTTATGGCCAAACCGATGCTAAGCTTTTTGAGTACCAAATTCCTATTTCCGGTGCTGCCGGTGACCAACAGTGCGCTTTGTTTGGCCAAACCTGCTTTGCTCCCGGCGAGGCCAAAAATACCTATGGCACGGGTGGCTTTTTATTGATGAATACTGGCGAAAAGCCGGTGAATTCTAAAAATGGCCTCGTAACCACCATTGCCTGGGGCGTGGATGGCAAGGTGGAATATGCCTTGGAGGGCTCCATTTTCGTAGCTGGCGCAGCTGTGCAATGGCTACGCGACCAGCTGGGCATCATTCGAACCTCGGCAGAATCCGAGGCCATGGCTACTGCCGTGGAGGATACGAATGGCTGCTACATGGTACCGGCCTTTGTAGGCTTGGGTGCGCCACATTGGAATCAATATGCGCGTGGTGCCATCGTGGGCTTAACTCGTGGTGTCAACCGTAATCATATTGTGCGTGCGACACTGGAATCCATTGCTTATCAGGTAAACGATGTGCTGCAGGCCATGCAGGAGGACAGCGGCATCAAGCTAGCGTCCCTGCAGGTGGATGGTGGCGCGTGCGCTAACAATTTCCTGATGCAGTTCCAGGCCGATATTATGAACGCTAAGGTTGCTCGTCCCAGCACCATCGAAACCACCGCTATGGGTGCTGCTTATTTGGCAGGCTTGGCCGTGGGCTATTGGGAAAGCAAGGATATTATTAAGCAAAATCATGAAATCGCAAAAACCTTTGCGCCCAATATGGAGGAAGAAAAGCGTGCGAAGCTGCTGCACGGCTGGCATAGGGCTGTGACTGCCTCCTGCGTCCGCATTTCCCCGGAAGAATAAAAAAGTGTTGACAAAGCCGCTGCTAACCGCTTATACTATCGATAATCTCTTTGCACTGCGTTATTAGCTACAGTACAAACTGATCAGGCGGTCTACCTCTACTAGGTTTTTGCAGCCGGGCCCTTTGGGCAGCAGACAAATAATCAGCGTCTGCGGGACAGTTAATTACTATTCCGCAGGCGCTTTTTCTATCGTGTCTGCAGAGCAAAGATTTAGAGGAGGTTTTATTAATGAAGTATGCAAATGAAGAAGAACGCATTGCCATGATTGTTTCCTTAAACAGTATCGTGGCTAACCTGGTACTAAGCTTGGCTAAGCTGGCAGCAGGCTTTATGGCCCAATCTGCAGCCATGATTTCTGACGGTGTTCACTCAGCTTCCGACGTGTTTAGCACCTTTGTTGTTATGGCGGGCGTAAAATTGTCCAATAAGGCTTCTGATGACGAGCATCAATATGGTCATGAGCGCATGGAGTGCGTGGCAGCCATTATTTTGGCTTGCATGCTCACGTTAGTTGCGTTGGGCATCGGTTATAGCGGCTACGAAAAGATTTTCCACACCGATGCCGCTGATTTGGTTATCCCCGGTCAGCTCGCTTTGTGGGCAGCAGTGCTTTCCATCGTCGTGAAGGAGGGCATGTTCTGGTACACGCGCAATGCGGCACAAAAGATTAATTCCGGCGCCTTGATGGCAGATGCTTGGCATCATCGTAGTGATGCGCTGTCCTCTATTGGCTCCTTTGTGGGCATTTTGGGCGCACGCATGGGCTATCCTGTGCTGGACCCCGTAGCCAGTTTGATTATTTGCCTGATGATTTTGCAGGCTGCTTATGAAGTTTTTAAGGATGCTATGGATAAAATGGTGGACCACTCCTGTGATGAGGAAACCACCAAGAAATTAGAGGAGCTCATTGAGCGTGTGCCAGGTGTGGAGCATATGGATAGCCTCTATACCCGCATGTTTGGCAGTCGCATTTATGTGGATGTAGAAATCAGCGTGAAGGACGATTTGACGCTTTTACAGGCGCACACCATTGCCGAAACCGTGCACACTGCTATTGAAGCTAATTTCCCGCTCGTTAAGCACTGCATGGTGCATGTAAACCCCGTGAGCGAATCCATTCACGACGCTTGCCCCATGCTGCCGCCGGAGCTTAGACCGAAATGTAAATAAAACAAATACTTTCCGGAGGTATGCCCTGATGAAGTTTAATTTTGATGGACAAGACTATCCCTACACCTCCCGCCGCCGCGTCATTTACGCGCGCCGCGGCATGGTGTGCACCAGCCAGCCCCTATCGGCGCAGGCAGGCCTTGCCATGCTGCAGCAGGGCGGCAACGCTATCGATGCTGCCATTGCTACAGCAATTTGCCAAACTATTGTGGAGCCCACCAACACAGGCCTAGGCAGCGACTGCTTTGCCCTAGTGTGGGTCAAGGATAAGCTCTATGGCTTAAATGGTAGCGGCTATGCACCAACTCATTTGACAGCGGAGGCTGCTCATGCCGCAGGCTGCACCGATAAAATCCCCTTCTTTGGCTGGGTTGCGATGACCATTCCTGGTGCTGCTGGCGCTTGGGCTGAGCTGCACAAACGCTTTGGTCGCTTGCCCTTTGCCAAGCTTTTTGAGCCTGCTATTGACTATGCACAAAATGGCTTTCC
>CAMFET010000178.1 GCA_945949475.1 uncultured Phascolarctobacterium sp. | reverse complement strand
GGTGATTGTGGTAATCATATTTCTCGCTGCGCCGGGGCGCTGTATTGTTAGCAATAATATGCTGCTACGGCAGAAAAAAGCGACCAAATCGGCTGTGCTTTCTTTAACGAACGTTCTTTTTGGTATATTCACAGGTGTAATTAATTTTTACTATATTTGTAGCTGTGAAATACACGAAACGGCAAAGAATAGAAAAGTTTCGCAGTGTCCTAAGAGTAAGACGCTGCGATACAAACATTTTAGCTATTTGAAGAATGAAAATAGACAATTATCAGAAAAATGTATTGAAATGTGCGCAATTTAGTGCTACAATATAGTTGGTGATAAGACTTGCAAGTGCCACCACCAAATCTAGTCAAAAGCGCAGAAATGTGCTAAGATTGAGGTGAAAAAATGGGACAAGAAAATTCACTGGCTCAGGATATCCAATGTAGTAAAGATGCGCAATATGATGCGGCCTGCAAAAGGCTGCTGGCGTATAAGCAGTTTCTGGCGAGAATCATGCAGCGCTGTGTGGTAGAATTTAAGGACTGTACCATTGATGATATTGTTAATAAATATATCGAAGGGGAGCCTTTGGTTGCGCAGATTGGCGTCCATCCGAACACCAGCAATGCAGATTTGATTACCGGTATGAATACTGAAGATAAAAGCTTAAATGAGGGCTTGGTAACTTATGATATAATGTTTTATGCGTTGGCGCCTAAAGATGGAAGTTTAATTAAGCTGATTATCAATGTGGAAGCACAAAATGATACTAGCCCAGGTTATCCATTGACCAAAAGAGCATTGTATTATTGTGGGCGCATGCTTTCGGCGCAGTATGGCAGGGAGTTTGTGAAGTCAGAGTACGACAGGCTCAAAAAAGTGTACAGTATTTGGATTTGTACCGATGGACCATTGTATAAGCAGAATACGATTAATATTTATTCTGTGAAGGAAGATAGCTTCATCGGCGAGCATACAGAGCCTATGAGCAATTATGATTTGCTGACTGTGGTGATGATTTATACTGCAGATGACTTCATGGATTTACAGAATGATATTATTAAAATGCTTTCGGTGCTCTTAAGCAGGAATTTGGCTGCCAAAGAGCGAATGAATATCTTAGAAGATAGTTTTGATATTGCGATGACGGAAAAAGTCAAGCAGGAGGTGGACAAAATGTGCAATTTGAGTCAAGGTGTGCGCGCAGATGGACGAGCAGAGGGCGAATTGAAGGAGCGCCTAAAGAATGTTAAGGCTATAATGGACAGTTTGAAAGTTAGTGCATTAGAAGCAATGAATATTTTAAAATTTTCTCCCGAAGAGCAGCAAAAGCTGCTGCCTCTGCTGTAACATAGTATTTTGTAAAAATATGATATTGTAGATTTTTCGCGCCTCGGCAATAGCGAGAGATGGTTGTGCTAATCACATCTACTTGCTGCGCCGGGGCGCTGTTTTGTTTGCAATAATCATATGCTGCTAATGCAGGAAAAAGCGACCAAATCGGCCGTGCTTTCTTTAACGAACATTCTTTTCGGTATATTCACAGGTGTAATTAAATTTTACTACATTTGCAGCTGTACAATAGACAATATATAAATAAATAATCCCACATTTCTACTCGTGCAGCAGTAATGTGGGATTATTTTGCTCTATTTAAAGTAAGTGACAAATAAAAAACAATGGATGATGGGATACGCAGAAGCAAATTATCGGTAATAAACAAAAACGTATGAATGAATGTTGACATGTATACAAAATAGCACTATAATAAAAGCAGTTAACCATGTTCTAGATTAATTACACTCTCACACAATCAAATAGCAAATGGAGGAATTTTGATGAAAAAAATTGTTACTCTAATTTTTTGTGTCATGCTAATTCTTGCAATGGCTGGTTGTGGACAGAGTCCTAAGGCTGCTGATAAAGACACCAGCACGCAGCAGGCCATTATCGACAAGGCCAACAAGGCTCCGGAAAAGCAGGAGTTTACCCCTGTTACCGAGGTTCAAGAAGGTCGCAAAAATGTTTATGTGGTGCTGAAGGTATTGAAGGGCGATTATTGGAGTCAGGTTGTACGCGGGTTGAAGGATGGCGGTTTAGCTGCTAACTGCAATGTGTATGTGGGCGGCCCTTATAAAGAAACGAACTGGCAGGCGCAGGCGGAAATGCTCAAGTCTTTAGTAGGGAAGAAGGCCGATGCCGTGATTTTGGCTACCTCTGACAGCGTGCAGTTGATTCCTACGGTGGAGGAGCTGCGCAAGGCTAAGCTGCCGGTGGTTTTGGTCGACACAGGCTTGAATACTAAGCAATATAATGCTGCTTATATGACCAATAATTTTGCTGCTGGCTCTAAGGCGGCCGAGGAAATGCTGCAGCTGCTGCGCTCTAATGGGCTGAAGGAAGCCGATAAGGCTACCGTTGTCATGAAGGTGAGCAGCCTCAAGAGCCAGAATATGGTGGAGCGTATTGAGGGCGCTAATGCTTATTGGCAGGCCCAGGCTCCTGCGGCTTGGAAGCTGGAGAGCAAGCCCATGGTTGATTACGGCGATAAGGCGCTGTCCTTGGAGCTGAGTCAAAAGGCGATGCAGGAAGTCAGCGATTTGAAGGGCTTTATCAGCTGCAATAATAGCTCTACTTTGAATGCGGCAGAGGCTATTAGTGCTAGCAAGCGTAAGGATGTGGCCTTGGTTGGCTTTGACTATGCCAAGGAAACAGCGGCTTTGATCGCTAACCCTGAATTTAAGGCTGTATCCATCGTGCAAAATCAGTATGCTATGGGCGTGGAAAGCGTGAAGAAGGCTGTGGAGCTGGCTGGTGGAGCTAAAGCTGAGCAGCTGAATGTGGATACTGGCATCAAGGTGGTTAATAGTGCTAACTATAAGCAATACGAGGCTGAGCTGGCTGGCACTGCTAAATAAAACTTAGGGTGAATTTTAAGGGCTAGCAAGTGTTAATTGCACCCTAAACAGTATATCTTAAACAGCATATGGAAACTAAAAGAGCGCTGCTTACTGCATGGTGGGCAGCGCTTGTTTTGGCTTAATAGCATTGGCTTATTACGAAAAAAGCTCTGCAGCTAGCTATATGTGCTACTGCAGAGCTTTTATAGTTATAGTATGTGTGCTTTAAATATCTTCCTCGTACTCCTTCAACGTGCCATAGGCCACGAGAATGGTGCCCTTGGGCGAGGAGAGGGCAGGACAAACATAAAGTATTACGCCGGTTTGCTCGGCGTAATAGGTGGTGATGGTGTTGCCAAAAACATCGGTAATGCGGCCCAAAACCTGGCCCT
>CAMFET010000177.1 GCA_945949475.1 uncultured Phascolarctobacterium sp. | reverse complement strand
GCCTTTGATAAAATAGCTCGGGTGATGGGCCTGCCCTATCCGGGAGGTCCGGAAATAGAGCGTTTAGCGCTTGGTGGCAACGCTGAGGCCATGCATTTTCCGTTGGCAAAGCTGGATAAGCCCTATGAATTTAGCTTCAGCGGCCTCAAATCAGCAGTGATTAACTATCTGCACAATCAGGAGCAGGCTGGGCGCGAGGTAAATCGTAGTGATGTTGCAGCCTCCTTCCAAAAGGCTGTGGTGGACGCTTTAGTTAAACAGGCAGTGCTAGCCATGCAGGCAACAGGTTATGAAAAAATTGTGCTGGCTGGTGGTGTATCAGCTAATAAAACACTGCAAAACACGCTGGCGCAAGCTATGGAGGGCATTGGCGCCCAGTTAGTGCACCCAACGCCAATACTTTGCACGGATAATGCCGTGATGATTGCTTGCCGTGGCTATTTTATGTATCAGGCAGGCATGCAAAGTCCACTGGACTTAAACGCTAATCCATCCCTCAAGCTGGGGTGAACAAATATCCAAATGGTGGAAAAGCCTGTGGATAATGTGGATAATTGAGAAAAAAGACCATAAAAAAGCCATTTTGGCAGTGGATAAGACTGTGGATATTGTGGATAAATAAGTGGATTAATCCAATTTGCCTGTGGAAAGGACAAATTTGGAAAGAAGAGGGGAAACATGCTGAGCAATTTAACAGCAGAACAAAAAAATAGTTTACAAACCATGCAGGCCGTTTTGGGCTTGGCCGCCGATATGGCCCATGGCATGGTCACCATTTATCTTCCGTGTGAGGATAAAAAATTTGTGTACGTTTATAAGCAGGAGCAGCCTCGCACGCAAAGGGGTAGCGTGCGCCCGGATTTAACGGGACGGCGCATCCGTTTAGTGGAGGAGCCCTTGGTGGCGCGTTCCCTGCAAAAAAATATGCCTGTGCGAGGCAAGCGTGAATGGGATTTGGGCGTTTTTAACACCATGGAGGTGTTCCCACTGCGTGATGGTCGCGGTCGCTCCTATGGTGCTATTAGCTTTGAAACCTCCGCTCCCGACGAAATCATCATTGCGCAAAGCCTGGAGCTGTTAAGCAATATGCCCCAAAGCTTAGTGGGTAGCGAGCATTATAAGCGTATGGAGCCCTCTGACGGCATCATGGTGGTGGATCCCAACAAGCTGATTATCGCTGCTAATAATCGTGCTAAGCACATGTTTGATGTGATGGAAATACCGCAGCTAATTGGCTGCCGCACTAATGATGTGGCAATTAACTGGCCCTTGGTGGGCATGGTTATGGAAACTGGTACTGCCGAAAGCAAAGAGTTTAATATGCACGATTTGCTGCTTTCCATGCGCGTGCTGCCGGTGGTGCCGCGTCCTAAGGGTGGCTGTGCCATCGTTATTTTGCAGGATATCACGGAGCTGCGCAAAAAGGACGAGGAGCTTTTAATTAAGTCCGTAGTTATTAAGGAGATTCACCATCGCGTAAAAAATAATTTGCAAACCATTGCCAGCCTCTTGCGCTTGCAGGAGCGGCGTGCGCAATGTAGTGAAACGCGTTTGGTGCTGCGCGACTGCATCAGCCGCGTCAACAGCATTGCTATTGTGCACGAATACTTGTCGCAGCAGGATTCGGGGCTGATTGACGTGGGCAAGGTAGCCAAGGGCATTTACCAAGCCATTATGAGCAGCATGCTGGACCCCGATTTTAAGCTGGAGGCAGAATTTAAGGCCGACGAGGTGCAGCTGCCTTCGGATAAGGCGACCAGCATCGCGCTGATTTTGAACGAGCTTTTACAAAACACGATTGAGCACGCCTTTGAGGACAGAAGCTGCGGCAAGCTGCAGGTGCGCTTTGCCGAGGAGGCTGAGGGTTATCTTTTATCCATTGCTGATGATGGTATAGGTCTCCCTGAGGGATTCCAAATTACCGGCCATAAGAGCCTAGGCTTAAAAATTATAAAAACTATGGCAGAATCCGATTTGCAAGGCTCTTTTACCTTGACTAATAGGTCAGAAGGCGGTACACTTGCATTAGTGAAGATTCCAAAGGCAGGTGAAAAAAGATGATGAAGAAATTGAAAATCCTTCTGGCAGACGATGAAGCAATTTTGCGACTGGATTTGCGGGAGATGCTTACGGATGCAGGGCACGAGGTAATTGGTGAAGCTGCTAATGGTGAAGAGGCAGTGAAGCTGGCACGGGAGCTGAAGCCGGAGTTTGTGATTATGGATGTGAAGATGCCCATAATGGATGGCTTGACGGCAGCGAAGCTTATTGCTGCTGATAATATTGCACCGGTGCTGCTGTTGACGGCTTATAGCCAACAGGATATTGTGGAAAAGGCTTCTGAAGCCGGTGTTATCGCGTATTTGGTGAAGCCCATTCGCGAGGAGCAATTATTTCCCGCTATGGAAATTGCTCAAAAACGTTTTATGGAGATGCAAAAGCTCAATATGGAGCTGGCGCAGCTCAAGGATAGCTTGGAAACTCGCAAGCTGCTGGACCGTGCGAAGGGTATTTTGATGGCTGCTCATGGCATGACCGAGCAGGAGGCTTATCGTAAGATGCAGCAGTTTAGCATGGCTAAACGCATTTCTTTAAAGGCTTTGGCAGAGAGCATTATTGCTGCAGCTGCTAAAAGAGGTTAATATATATATGCATTACTAGCAGGTACGTTGCTTTTGTGGACGCGGGCCTGCTATATTTTTTTGCCTATTATTGAGAGCTCAGTAGTTTAGTGCTTGGAAAATTTGCAACAAAATTGTAAAAAAGTGAGGAAAATAAGCAAAAGTACTTGCATTTTTGCTATTTATGGCTATAATAATAATTGTAATTAGCACTCGGGCAAATTGAGTGCTAACAAAAATTAAGCTCTCACGCTAAAAGCAAAGCATAAAGAACTCGAAAGGGGTTATGAAAAATGTTAAAACCGTTAGGAAGTCATGTTGTTGTAGAACCCGTTGTACAAGAAGAAAGAACTGCTAGTGGCATTTATCTGCCGGACACCGCTGCTAAGGAAAAACCGCAGCAGGGCAAGGTAATTGCTGTTGGTAATGGCAAATATACCGACAATGGCACTCTGCTGAAACCGGAGGTAAAAGCTGGTGATGAGGTTGTTTTTGCTAAATACAGCGGCACCCCTATTAAGCATGATGGCAAGGATTATTTGATTTTGGAAGAACGCGACATTCTCGCAATCGTTGAATAATCTCTAGTAAGTTTAAAGTATAAGTAATTATCTAAGGAGCGATAAAAATGGCTAAAGAAATTCGTTTTAATGAAGAAGCTCGC
>CAMFET010000176.1 GCA_945949475.1 uncultured Phascolarctobacterium sp. | reverse complement strand
CCTCATTGGCGAGCTCCTTCATAACATCCAAAACCTCGTTAACCATTTCCGGGTCCAGCGCACTGGTGGGCTCGTCAAAGAGCAGGGCCTTGGGCTTCATGCACAGCGCACGCGCGATGGCCACACGCTGCTGCTGACCGCCGCTGAGCTGGTCAGGATAGCTATGAGCCTTGTCCAAAAGGCCAACCTTCTTCAGGTATTTGGTTGCAGTTTCCTCGGCCTCTTCCTTCTTCACGCCGCGCACCTTCATGGGTGCCAGCATCAGGTTTTGCATAACATCCATGTGCGGGAACAGGTTGAAGCGTTGAAACACCATACCAACCTCCTTGCGCACCTCGTTAATATTGGCCTCGCCATTTAAGGGAATGCCATCGATAACGATGCTGCCACCGGTGGGCTCCTCCAAATAATTGATGCAGCGCAAAAGCGTGCTCTTGCCGCTACCGGATGGTCCGATGATAACCACTACTTCCTTTTCGGCAATGGTCAAATTCACACCCTTTAATACATGCAAATCACCAAAGCTCTTTTTCAAATCGGTAATCTTAATCATTTCCTTGCTCATTTCGTATCAAACCTCCGCTCCAAATAACCTGTGAACCTAGCTACAGCAAAGGTCATCACCAAATAAACAAGTGCTACTGCCATCCAGATTTCAAAGGAAGCGTAGGTGCGGGCAATAATCAATTGGCCGCGACGAGTCAGCTCCTCAAAGCCGATAACGGAAACCAGGGAGGAGTCCTTCAGCATGGCAATGAATTCGTTGCCCAGGGGAGGAATGATGCGCTTAAAGGCCTGGGGCATGATGATATAGCGCATGGTCTGCGCCCAGGTCATACCCAAGCTACGGCCTGCCTCCATTTGACCCTTATCGATGGACTGAATGCCAGCACGGAAGATTTCTGCAATATAAGCACCACTATTAATGGAGCAGGCAGAAATGGCAGCCACAAAGGGGTCCACACGACTACCGATGATGCCCGGCAGAGCAAAATATACTAAAAAGATTTGTACCAAAAGCGGGGTGCCGCGAATAAAGTCAACATATACATTGGCAATATAGCGGATGGGCTTAATATTGCACAGGCGAGCGATACCCACCATGCAACCGATTACTAGGCCCAAGAACACGCTCATGGCCGTAATTTCCACAGTGATGCCAGCACCGGCAATCAAAAGTGGTAAAGAATTGACCATTAAATCAATGTTAAGCTCCATAATATACTCCGATTTCTTCTAATTTTTCTAACAGTTATGCACTACGCAACCAAGGTTCCAAGCTTTTATTTTTTCTCGCCGAACCATTTTTTGTAAATCTTATCGAATTCGCCGTTCTTTTTCAGCTCAGCCATAGCCTTGTTAATATCTGCAGCCAGCTTGCTATCCTTCTTCACAGCGATACCGTATTGCTCTGCTTCCATTTTTTCACCAACGGTCATAGCAAATTTGTCGCCACCCTTGGTCAGGAAATATTCAACAACGGGCAAATCGCCGATAACAGCATCAACGCCGCCATTTTTCAGCTCCAGGGCAGCTTCATCCTGAGTATTGAAGGTGGTAACCTTAGCGCCCTCCACCTTTCTAGCTTTCATTTCGCCAGTGGTACCAATTTGGGCAGCAATGCGTTTACCCTTCAAATCATCTACAGATTTCACAGCGGTGTTGTCCTTTTTTACCATTACAATCAGGCCGGAGGTGTAGTAGGGATCAGAGAAGGTTACCGCCTTTTTGCGCTCCTCGGTAATAGTCATACCAGCAATCGCTGCATCAATATTGCCTGCATTCAGGGCAGGAATCAGGGCATCAAAGCCCATGCCAGCGATTTCTACCTTGGTACCCATTTGCTTACCAATTGCTTGAATCAGCTCGATATCAAAGCCGGTCAGCTCCTTGGAGCCTTCCTTCGGGAATTCGAAGGGAGCAAAGGCAGGCTCAGTGCCTACACGCAAAACCTTGGCCGGTTCAGCCTTTTTCGCTTCCTTTTTGTCACCGCCACAGCCAGCTAACATCATGCTGCAGGCCATAACTGCCATCATTAAAAACACCAATAATTTTTTCATTGTGAGTCCCCCTCATCTTAATAAATATTTTTATATTTTAAGCATATCATGCCTAAAAACACAAACGGAGCACATGCGATTCTACACCACATTGTGCTCCGTTTCGAGAACCGACTTTATTATTTCTTCACTTCACCAAACCAGGTTTTGTAAATCTTGTCATATTCGCCGTTTTTCTTCAGCTCGGCCAAAGCCTTGTTAACGTCAGCAGCCAGCTTGTCGTTGCCCTTCTTCACTGCTAAACCATATTGCTCAGCTTCCATAACCTCGCCCACGGTCATAGCGGTTTTGTTGCCACCTTGAGCCAGATAGTAGCCAACAACCGGGCTATCGTTGATTACAGCATCAACGCCCTTGTTCTTCAGCTCCATAGCTGCTTCAGTATTGGTATTGAAGGCAGTAACCTTAGCGTTTTTAATGCTTCTAGCCTTCTTTTCACCGGTGGTGCCGATTTGTACAGCAATGCGTTTGCCTTCCAAATCCTTAACGCTCTTAACTTCCTTATTATCCTTGTTGACCATAATAATCAGGCCGGAGGTATAATAAGGCTCGGAGAAGGTGATAGCTTTTTTGCGCTCGTCGGTGATGGACATACCAGCAGCGATCAAGTCAATGTTGTTAGCATTTAAAGCAGGAATCAAGGCGTCAAAGCCCATGTTAACGATTTCCACCTTAGCGCCCATTTGCTTGCCGATAGCGCGAGCCAAATCCATATCGAAGCCATCATAGTCCTTGCTGCCTTCCTTTTGGAATTCAAAGGGAGCAAAGGTGGGCTCGGTGCCTACACGCAAAACCTTAGCCGGCTCAGCCTTTTTAGCTTCCTTTTTGTCACCGCCGCAACCAGCAGCCAGCATAGCAACTGCACAAATTACGGTCATCATCAGAATTAAAAGCTTCTTCATTGATAATTACCCCTTTCGTATCTTCAACGCTTTAATTAGACACAAACATTATATACCGAATTTCGTTCTAGGTAAAGAATTTTTATTAAAATTTTCAGTATAAAAATGTATACAACTCAGCTGACCTGGTTTTCGCCCCCACACTCGCCTGCTGGAGGGTTCGCTCCTAAGCCTTCGCGCTCCCCACTACTACCCCTCTCGCTGAAAAATTAATATATGCGGCAGGTCTTACTTCTATACTGCACCGTGCTCGCAGTTCCATTTCGAACTGTTTACGTGGATCGTTTCGCCTGCAACTGGCATCGACTTGCAACCACAGACCTGAGT
>CAMFET010000175.1 GCA_945949475.1 uncultured Phascolarctobacterium sp. | reverse complement strand
GTACATATCGTGCTGAACCCCTTGGGCGTACCTTCCCGTATGAACATCGGTCAGGTTTTGGAGAACCATTTGGGCTGGGCTGCTCGTGCTTTGGGCATGCAAATTGAAAACAATGCCGAGGGCTTGGTTGAGCGCCTGACTAAATATGGCTATGACGTAGATAAATACGGCATGCCTAAGACCGTAGAGATTGATAAATTTGGCGACAAGAGCATTAAGGCTGTACAAATCTCCGTGCCCGTATTCGACGGTGCGCACGAGCAGGATATTGCCGATGCTCTGGAGCTGACCGGCATCGATAAGACCGCTAAGACCATTCTTTATGATGGCCGTACCGGCGAGCCCTTCGATAATCCGGTAACCGTAGGTCTTACCTACTACCTGAAGCTGCACCATTTGGTTGACGATAAGATCCATGCCCGCAGCACTGGCCCGTACTCCTTGGTTACTCAACAGCCCCTGGGTGGTAAAGCCCAATTCGGCGGCCAGAGATTTGGTGAAATGGAAGTTTGGGCGCTGGAGGCATACGGCGCTGCTTACACTCTGCAAGAGATTTTGACTGTGAAGTCCGACGACGTGGTTGGTCGTGTTAAGACCTATGAAGCCATTGTGAAGGGCGAAAATGTTCCTGATCCTGGCATCCCCGAATCCTTCAAGGTTTTGGTAAAAGAGCTGCAATCCATCGGCTTGGATATCAAGGTGCTCAACGAGGACGAGGAAGAAATTTCTCTGCAGGATGATGAAGATGATGATATCCCGAACCGCGAAATGGATGAAGAAAACATCCGTGAAGCTGGCAATATGGAAAATCAGTATGAGGAAGGCCAGGTAGTAGAGCACGACGATTATGCTGATAATGATGCCAACGATGATATCATTGCCGACATTGGTAATTATGACGATGGCATGACCATCCGTGAAGATCCCGACGCAAATCTGGATGACTACGATAACTAAGAGAAGGGAGCGAATGATTCTTGTTAGATGTAAATAATTTCGTTTCTATGCGTATCGGTTTAGCTTCTCCCGACCAGATCAGAGAATGGTCCTACGGCGAAGTAAAAAAACCGGAAACCATCAACTATAGAACCTTAAAGCCGGAACGTGATGGCTTGTTCTGCGAAAGAATCTTTGGCCCTACTAAGGACTGGGAATGCCATTGCGGCAAATATAAACGCATTCGTTATAAGGGTATTGTCTGCGATAAATGCGGCGTTGAGGTTACCCGCAGCAAGGTTCGTCGTGAGCGCATGGGCCACATTGAGCTGGCTGCACCTGTATCCCATATTTGGTACTTTAAGGGTATCCCCAGCCGTATGGGCTTGATTTTGGATGTATCCCCCCGTAATTTGGAAAAGGTGCTGTACTTTGCTAACTACATTGTGCTGGACCCGGGCGACACTCCCTTGGCTAAAAAGCAGCTTCTGACCGAGGCTGAATACGTGGATGCTCGCGATAAATATGGCGATGGCTTCCGCGTAGGCATGGGCGCTCAGGCAGTTAAGGAGCTGCTGGAGGAAATTGACCTGCAGGCGCTGACCAACGAGCTGCGTGCCGAAATGAAGGATGCCAGCACCCAACGTAAAATGCGCGTGGTACGCCGTTTAGAGGTGTGCGAGGCCTTCTTAAAATCCGGCAATCGTCCTGAATGGATGATTATGGATGTTGTTCCCGTTATCCCTCCCGAGCTGCGCCCCATGGTACAGCTGGATGGCGGTCGTTTTGCAACCTCCGATTTGAACGATTTGTATCGTCGTGTAATTAACCGTAATAACCGTCTGAAACGCCTGCTGGAGCTGCATGCGCCCGATATTATCGTGCGCAATGAAAAGCGCATGCTGCAAGAGGCTGTGGATGCTTTAATCGATAATGGTCGTCGTGGACGCCCCGTAACCGGCCCCGGCAACCGTCCCTTGAAATCCTTGTCCGATATGCTCAAGGGTAAACAAGGTCGTTTCCGTCAAAACCTGTTAGGTAAGCGTGTTGACTACTCCGGCCGTTCTGTAATCGTTGTTGGCCCCGAGCTGAAAATGCATCAATGCGGCCTGCCGAAGGAAATGGCTCTGGAGCTGTTCAAGCCCTTCGTTATGAAGCGCTTGGTTACCAGCGGCATTGCTACCAATATTAAGAGCGCAAAGCGTAAGGTTGAACGTGCTGAAACCGAGGTTTGGGATATTTTGGAGGATGTTATTAAAGAGCATCCCGTACTCTTGAACCGTGCCCCGACTCTGCATAGACTGGGCATTCAAGCCTTCGAGCCCATCCTTTCTGAAGGCCGCGCTATTAAGCTGCATCCCTTGGTATGTACTGCCTATAACGCCGACTTCGACGGTGACCAGATGGCTGTCCATCTGCCGCTTTCTGTAGAGGCGCAGGCTGAAGCACGTATGCTGATGATGTCCGTAAACAACATCCTGGCGCCTAAGGACGGCAAGCCCGTTGCTGTACCTACCCAGGATATGGTTTTGGGTGCATATTATCTGACCATCGTAAAGGAAGGCGCTTTGGGCGAAGGCAAACGCTTTAGCAGCGTGGATGAGGCTCAATTGGCTTACTTCCACCATGCAGTAGCACTGCAGGCCTTGATTAAGGTTTATATTCCCAATAGCGAAATTTTTGACGAGCCCAGCAACGAAGGTGTATCCCTCGTAACCACCACCGTTGGTAATACCATTTTCAATGGCGAGCTGCCCTTGGAAATGCGTTATTTCCACAAGGAAAAGGATGCTAACGGCAACGAAGAATGGCATTTGGGCAAGCTGATTGATAAGAAGGAATTGGGCAAGCTGGTTGCGAAGGCTCACAAGCTGTTTGGCAACCTGCGTACTGCCGAGATTCTGGATATTGTTAAGAAAATGGGCTATGATAATGCCTGCAAGTCCGGCATTTCCATTGCTACCTCCGATATTAAGATTCCTGCTGCTAAGCAAGATATCCTGGATGCAACCGAAAAAGAGGTTGATAAGGCAGAGCGTATGTTCCGTCGTGGCTTGATGAGCGATGAGGAACGTCATAAGAAGGTTTGCGCCCTGTGGGAAGAAGCTACCAATAAGGTTACCGATGTTTTGATGAAGTCCACCATGGATAAGTTCAACTCCGTGGCTATGATGGCTGACTCCGGTGCCCGTGGTAACAAGCAACAGATTCGTCAGCTGGCCGGTATGCGTGGCTTGATGGCCGACCCCTCTGGCCGTATTATCGACCGTCCTATTAAATCTAACTTCCGTGAAGGCCTGACCATTTTGGAATACTTCATTTCCTCCCATGGTGCCCGCAAAGGCTTGGCCGATACCGCATTGCGTACTGCTGACTCCGGTTATTTGACCCGTCG
>CAMFET010000174.1 GCA_945949475.1 uncultured Phascolarctobacterium sp. | reverse complement strand
CTTTTAAAGATGCTGGCCCATGCCATGCCGCCAACGGTGGGCGAAATTTATTATTATGGCAAGCCCATTGAAGAGTTCAAGGACTGGCAGAGGCTTGGTTATGTTGCGCAAAATCCTATGAAAATGCAGCGAGAGTTCCCCATTAGTGTGGAAGAGGTTGTAACATTGGGCCTTTTGCAGCCCGGCAAGCTGTGGCAGCGGATGGGACAGCAGGAAAAGCAGGCTGTGGCCAAGGCTTTGGAGGATTTTCAGCTGGTTGGTCTGCGGCATCGCAAGATAGGCGAGCTTAGCGGTGGGCAGCAGCAGCGGGTGTTTTTAGCGCGGGCGATGGTGCATCAGCCAAAAATTTTGCTTTTGGATGAGCCGGCTACGGGCATTGACACGGCCTCCAAGGTGGCTTTGTATGAGATGCTCAAGCGCATCAATCGAGAGCAAAATGTGACCATTGTGATGATCTCCCACGATTTGGAGCTGGCCGCGGCGGCCGCTAAGAGCGCGCTGTGCATCGACCATGGCATTTGCTTTAGGGGCGATGTGCATGAGGCGCTGCAGCATCATCACAAGCATGGTTATTTTTATAGATAGAGGACGAAAAAATGCTGGAAATGTTAGAAATGGAATTTATGCAGCGAGCTTGGCTGGCAGGCCTGATCATGGCTGTGATTTGCCCCTTGATTGGCAGCTTTTTGGTGCTGCGACGGCAATCCTTGATCGGTGATGGACTGGGTCACATCGCCTTTGCCGGTGTGGCAGCAGGGGCGCTGTGGGGCGCTAGCCCCGTGCTGAGCGCTGCGGCGGCGACCATTTTGGGCGCTCTAGCGATAGAAAAGGTGCGCACTAAATTGAGCGATGCTGCAGATATGGTGCTGGCGATTTTCTTTTATAGCGGCATGGGCTTGGCGGTGATTTTTACCGGATTAAATAAGGATGGCGGCTTCAATTTGGGCAGCATTCTGTTTGGTAGCCTGATGATGGTTAGCAGCAATGATTTATTGATTGTGGCAGCGCTGGGCTTTTTTACCGTGCTTTTTGTGGTACTCTTTTATCGTCCGCTGCAATATTTAACCTTTGACGAAAAATCGGCCAAGGTAGCAGGCCTGCCCGTGGAGCGCTTGAATTTGCTTTTGGCGTTGCTCACCGCGCTGACGGTGGCGTTATCTATGCGCATTGTGGGCTTGCTTTTGGTTTCGGCTATGATGGTCATTCCGGTGGCCTGCGCTTTGCAAACAGCGCGCAGCTTTCGGGGAACGATTACACAGAGTATGCTTTACGGCTTAGTAACTGTTTTTTTAGGACTTACGATTTCGTATTATGTAAACCTTGCTCCCGGTGGCACGATTGTGCTTACGGGTACACTATTGTTTTTGCTTAGCTGTTTTGTGGGCAGCAAGCGCAAGGCGCAGCAGCCTGCGCCGGGGCATTGCCATTGTCAGATTTGCGAGGAAGAGGGTAAAGAGGATGCGTGCTGATTTGCATATTCATACCACTGCTTCCGATGGCACCTGGACGCCCCAGGAGTTGGTGCAGCAGGCCTTGCAGGTGGGGCTGGGAGCATTGGCTGTGACGGACCATGATAGCGTGGGTAATGTGGCTGAGACGGCAAGGCTGGCTCAGGCTGCTGGATTAAAATTTTTGCCAGCGGCAGAGATTTGCTCTACGAAAGCGGATTTATCGTTTCATATTTTAGGCTATGGTATTGATATCACTAATAAACCACTGTTAGAGCTGATGCAGCACAATGAGAAGCTTTTAGAGCAAAAGGATGTGGACAGCATTCGTCTTTTGGAGCGTGATGGTTGGCCCGTTTCCAGTGTTGAGTTTGCGCGTTATGCTTATGACCGCAGGCGTGGCGGCTGGCGCGCCTTGGCCTATCTTATTG
Source organism: uncultured Phascolarctobacterium sp. (assembly GCA_945949475.1). Classification (GTDB taxonomy): domain Bacteria; phylum Bacillota; class Negativicutes; order Acidaminococcales; family Acidaminococcaceae; genus Phascolarctobacterium_A. Next base: position 1,456 of record CAMFET010000174.1, on the reverse strand, counting down.
ATAAGGGCTTGTGCAGCGGTGTTAACGATTTTTTTCAGCGCATTTTTACGCCGGAGCACGATTTGGGTTTTCCGGAGTTTCCGCCAATTAGCGAAGTGGTCGCTGCTATTCATGGTGCCGGAGGGGTGGCTCTTTGTGCGCATGCGGCTAGCGGCTTTCATGGGCCGGGGCTGGAGCGGGTGATGGACCTTTTGCGGGTGGAGCCCTTGGATGGCTTTGAGTGCTATCACAGTGGGCATAGCAAGGAGGGCACGGAGCGGCTTTTGCGCCACTGTCATAAGCATAATTTGCTTATATCGGGTGGCAGCGACTGCCATGGTACCTTTGTGCCGGGGCGTAGCTTGGGCGAGCCCTATGTGGATACAGACATGCTTAATTTATCTGATTTGTTATGATAATAATATAGAAATTATTTGTCATGGCGCTCAAAAGGAATTTTTAACGCGAATTTCGTGGGGTATAACCAAGACCCTGCGGGGTACTATTTGGCTTGCAGAACAATTCACTGTTTCGAACCCTTGGGTCGGTTATACCAACCACTCATTCGCTAAAATTCCTATTCGCTTCATGACATAATAATTTCTGATTTCTGTTCTAAAAATGTACTTTTTAAGTGTTTATGCTGAAGAAGCTTGGTGATAGTCTTACCCTTTTGAGTGTTAAAAGAATACTCGTTGCAAAGAGTGTGACAATCACTTTAGATAATACCTTTTGAGATTTTTATTTTGGAGGAGAATGACAATGGAAAAATCTAAGGTTTACTTCACTGATTTTCGTACCCCTTATGGTGGTGCTAGCATGCCTCAAAAGCTGCAAAAGCTGATGAAGAAGGCTGGCATCGAAAATATCGATTTTAAGAAGCAATTTGTTGCCATCAAAATGCACTTTGGCGAGCTGGGCAATATTTCCTATTTACGCCCCAATTATGCCAAGGCTGTGGTAGATTTAGTAAAAGAGTTAGGTGGACGCCCCTTCCTTACCGACTGCAATACTTTATATGTGGGCAGTCGTAAGCATGCGTTGGAGCATATGGATACGGCTTTCGAAAACGGCTTTAGTCCCTTTTCTGCTGGTTGCCATGTGATTATTGCCGATGGCCTTAAGGGCACTGATGAGGCTTATGTGCCTGTTAAAAATGCTGAGCTTGTGAAGGAAGCGAAGATTGGCCGCGCTATTATGGATGCCGATATTGTCATTTCCCTGACGCACTTTAAGGGACACGAAATGACTGGCTTTGGCGGTGCTATTAAGAATTTGGGCATGGGCAGTGGCTCTCGTGCTGGCAAAATGGAAATGCATAACGATGGCAAGCCCAAGGTTAATCAAAAGAAATGTATCGGCTGCGGTCGCTGCGTCAAGATTTGTGCTCATGGCGCACCCTGCATTACCGATGGCAAGGCTACTATCGATATCAACAAATGCGTGGGCTGTGGTCGTTGCTTGGGCCTGTGCCCGA
>CAMFET010000173.1 GCA_945949475.1 uncultured Phascolarctobacterium sp. | reverse complement strand
CAAGTGTTAAGAGGGAGGTATGCTATGCCTATAGAATATTATCTTTTGATCGCTGGCGTAATTTTGATGAGCGTGGAGCTGGCTGTGCCGGGCTTTGGCATATTTGGCATTGGCGGCTTAATTTGCCTGACGGGCGGTGGCTATTTCCTTTTAGGTGGTGGCTTTCCTGCTTTAACCGTGCTTTTGGGCTTTTATTTAGTTGCGGCGCTGGTGCTGGCCTTTTTGTGCTTGTACCTGCCGAAGGAGAGCAAATGGAATCCCTTCGTGCTGTGGGATAAGCAGCAAAACAGTGCTGGCTACACGGGTGGCAGTGATTATTCGTCGCTTTTGGGCAAGCAGGGCCTAGCTTTGACTACGCTGCGGCCATCAGGAACAGCGCTTATCGAAGGCAAACGCTATGATGTGAGCAGCTTGGGCGATTTTTTGCCCAAGGACAGCAAAATCGTTGTGGCTAAGGTAGAAGGCAATAAGCTGTTTGTAGATTTAGTAAAGGAGTGATTGCGAATGGATTTGTTATTTAGTGCTATTTTTGGCAGTGGCTTTATGTTTATTTTGGCCATTGTGGGTATTGCGGTTTTCTTGAATTTTGTGCCCTTGGGCCTGTGGATTAGCGCCATTGCGGCCGGTGTGAATGTGGGCATTTTTAATTTGATTGGTATGCGCTTGCGCCGGGTGCCGGCTTCACAAATTGTGCTGCCCTTAATTAAGGCTAACAAGGCTGGCTTGGATGTGAACGTAAACCAGCTGGAGGCCCATTATTTGGCAGGCGGCAACGTGGACCGCGTTATTGATGCTTTGATTGCTGCTCACAGAGCACAAATCGATTTGAGCTTTGAACGTGGCTGCGCCATCGATTTGGCAGGTCGTAACGTGCTGGAGGCTGTGCAGATGAGCGTTAACCCCGAGGTTATCGAAACACCTGTGGTCAGCGCCGTGGCTAAGGATGGCATCGAGCTGAAGGTTAAGGCTCGCGTAACCGTGCGCGCTAACATCGACCGTTTGGTAGGCGGTGCCGGTGAGGCTACTATTATTGCCCGCGTAGGCGAGGGTATTGTTACTAACGTTGGCTCCAGCGATGACCACAGCAAGGTGCTGGAAAACCCCGACTTTATTTCTAAAACTGTGCTGGATAAGGGCTTGGATGCAGGCACTGCCTTCGAGATTTTGTCCATTGATATTGCGGATGTAGACGTGGGTCGTAACATTGGTGCAGCCCTGATGACCGACCAGGCCGAGGCTGATAAGCGCATTGCTCAAGCGCGTGCCGAGGAGCGCCGTGCGATGGCAGTGGCCAAGGAGCAGGAAATGAAGGCCTATACCCAAGAGATGCAGGCCAAGGTTGTGGAAGCACAGGCTAAGGTGCCCGCTGCGATGGCTGCAGCCTTGGAAAGCGGTCGTTTGGGTGTGATGGACTACTATCGCCTGAATAATATCCAGGCCGATACGCAAATGCGCCGGACCATCGCCGAGGTTAGCCCCGAGGGCGTGACTGCTGAAGGAGCGGATAAGCCGGCCAATAAATAAGAGGTAGCACTATGTTTGATATTTTAGACAATCTGGTGCCGATGATAATTATGTTCATGCTGCTGCGTGGCATTTTGGATGTGCTTTTGGGCAAGAAAAAGCGTCGTCCTGAGGATGCAGAGCAGGAGCTGCCGCCCGATTATGATGCAAAGCCAACTGAGCAGCCTGATTACCAAGCTACGCCAGAGCCACAGCATGAGACCAAGGGCAAGCCTGATTTAGCGGCAGAGTTTGAGCGGCGTCTTAAAAAACGTACTCTAGAGCAAAGCCAACAGGGGACTAGCCAGGAACGCCAACGCGTCTATGTGGACAAGGGGCAGCAGCGTGTGCGCCAGGATAAGCAAAGGGTGCATTATGATGGCGAGGAGCACCATGAAGCTAAGGGCAGGGTTCATCGTGATAATGAAGCACTAAAGCACGATAAAAGCAAGCTTTATCGTGACCCCAAGGGTGACTACAGCTATAATGAGGAGCTTTTCAATAAGCAGGCCGCTGCCTTTAGTGCTCGCTTGGCGCAGCAAGAGCTGCAGGCTAAGCCTAAGGTGAAGCTGAAGCCTGCTGCCTTGGTTAACGGCTTTATTATGGCTCAGGTGCTAGATAAGCCGCGCAGCCTAAAGCCCTACGGTACCGAAGAGATGTAAAAGCATAAAGGGAGATAATGATTTTTAAGCAGCTGCCTTTTGGGCAAGCAAAGGGTAGCTGCCCAGTGGTAAGGAGATGGATTGTAGTATGCTGGAAAAGCTGGATATGAAGAAGAAATTGTCCAAGGGCAACTATAATGAGATTATGGATGTTCTGGGCGAGCGTCTCGGTCAGGTGCAACGCATGGCGCGCGAGGCCAAAAAGCCCATTATCATCGTTTTTGAGGGCTGGCGTGGCGCCCGTCGCAGCGCTATTATCAACACCATGATGCAGCAGATGGACGCGCGTGGCTTTGATGTTTATTCCACCGTGCGCATGACTGAGGAGGAGCATAAGCAGCCCTTCTTTACCTTCTTTTGGCAGCATCTGCCTGCTTTGGGCAATATTGCTGTGTACCACCGCAGCTGGTATTATTTAAAAACTGCCAATGAGGTGGCCTGCAAGGAGGGAAATGCTAGCTGCTGCCAATTTATTTCCTATGACCACATCAATACCTTCGAAAAGATGCTCACCGATGATAATTACATCATCTTAAAATATTTTCTGCATTTATCCAAGGATCAGCAAAAGGAAAATATCGCCAAAAATGCCAAAACACTGGGCAAGGCATGGCGCGATGTGAGCCCCGCTATCGACGAAAGCGATAAATATGAGGAATATTTGGAGCGCTACGAAAAGATGCTGGAGGCCACCGATAAGGTGAACGCGCCCTGGCATTTGATTGCCGCTGATGACCGTCGCAGTGCGGAAATTGAAATTATTACCTCCATTGTGGAGACCGTGGAAAAGGCCATCAATACCCCGGTGACCGCTCCCGCTGCTGTGATTCGCCCCAATACTAAATACGATGTGCTGGGCAAAATCAACGCTACGCAGGAGCTGAGCAAGGAGGAATACAAGAAGGAGCTGGACAAGTACCAAAAACGCTTGAAGCAGCTGCAGATTGAAATGTTCAAGGCGCAAATCCCCACCGTCATTTGCTTTGAGGGCTGGGATGCTGCCGGTAAGGGTGGTGCCATCCGTCGTTTGACGGCTGCGCTGGACCCCTTGGGTTTTAGTGTGCATCCTGTGTCCGCTCCCAATGTGGTGGAGCGCCAGTTCCACTATCTGTGGCGTTTTTGGGTACATCTGCCTGAGGCAGGCAATATTGCCATTTTTGACAGAACCTGGTATGGACGGGTTATG
>CAMFET010000172.1 GCA_945949475.1 uncultured Phascolarctobacterium sp. | reverse complement strand
TCTATCTTTTTTTGTGAATTGAATTTGCGCAACTAATTATATGTTATCTCCTGCTCATTGTTTTTTAGCCATCTGGCTAAATCATAAATTTTGATACCTTCGTAAGTATAAACATTATGCTTTGTCCTAGCAATGAGAATTTTGGGAAATCCATCCTTAATTTTCAGCAGATTCTCACATTCTCTAGCTAAAGTACTTGCTCGACTAATGTCATCACTCACCTGAATGTATATCAATTTATCTCCTTGCTTAACCACAAAATCTATTTCTTTATTATAAAGCTTACCAACGTAAACCTCATACCCTCTCCTTAGTAATTCTAAACATACCATATTTTCATACACACGTCCATAATCTAGATTACGACTACCCAACACCGCGAAGCGTATACCACTATCAACAGTATAATACTTTGCTGAGCTTTCCAGATACCTTTTACCTTTGATATCATATCTATTAACCTTGTAGAACAAAAAAGCATCACTTAAATACTTGATATATTTTCCAACAGTAACATGGTTTGTAGCAATACGATTACTTGTCAAAGTATCAGCTATTTTGTTGACAGATGTTAAGTTACTGATATTATCCAAAAGAAATTCACTGAGCATATCTAGCAATGCAACATCACTGATATTGTATTTTTGCCGTAAATCCCTATGCATTATAGTTTGGTAAACCTCACGAATATATGCGCTTTTAGCAAATTCTGTCCTATAAACATAGGAACCAGACAAGCCTCCAGACATGACATACTCATCAAACAGAGCATCAACATCAGTTTTTTCATTAAAGTAGCGACAATATTCCGCAAAGCTAAATGGTAACACATGTATCTCTATATATCTACCGGTAAAAAGTGTCGCTAAATCAGCACTAAGCAAGAAAGCATTAGAGCCTGTTAAATAGATATCATATTTTTGTTCGCCATGTAAGCTATTTACAGCTAACTCAAACTGAGGACAAAGCTGCACTTCATCAATGAATAAATAATTTGCTTTACTTTCCTGATAGGCATTTTCAATATAACTATATAAAGCATGATACTCTTTTAGGCCTTCGAATTTTAAGTCCATGAAATCGATATAAATTATATTTTTGTCTCCACCTTGAACTTTCAAATCTGCTATATACTCCTTCATGAGCATGGATTTCCCACAACGTCTTACGCCGGTTATTATTTTAATATCAGGAGTATCTTGCAAATCCTTTAATCGTGCAAGGTAATCTGGTCTAGAGATTAATTTCATCCCACTCAATCCCTTCAAAATTATTTTATTTTTTGAAAGTACCTATATTATATCACCTTTTTAATTCCTTGTATATAGGCTATTTTACGGGGTTTTCAGTCACAATCATATTATTAAACCATTATCCACTTTCAAAAATTAAATTTTTTTCATTTTTTGAAAGTGGTTATATTGCATCTCCCTACGGCAACTATTTTTCATAAATCACCTTGCAAATAACGAAAAAAGGAAGAAAAAGCCCTGGGGATTTGTGAAAAATAACCTTTCACATCTCCTAGGGCTATTGTTTTAATATTTATCATAGGCTTTATTGTACAAATTAAACTGCCCCAGTCAGCTCGTAAACTTGCTGCCAGCCCCCTCTAAGAGGGGGCACAAAGTATGGCTATGGGCTAAGTTTGTCCTCCCTTTTTGAGGGGGCACAAAGTATAGGGATGAGCTTAGTTCTTCCTCCCTCTTTGAGATATTTTGCTGTAAATTTTACGTTGAATTTTACAGCGTATTTTGCTATAATTAATATGATAGCAGATGGCTATCATTTTAAAGCATGGAATTGATTACTCACATAAGTATAGTAAGGAGATGGTGTTATGCCGAATATTAAACCTATTTCTGACTTACGCAATTATAATGAAGTTTTACGAGATGTAACCATAGGCTCTCCTGTATTTTTAACAAAAAACGGGAGAGGCAAATATGCTATTGTTGACATTTTAGATTATGAAAAAGCCAAAGCCACTATTCAATTAGTTAATGAATTGGCAAAAGGCAAACAATCAGGTGAGGAAAAAGGCTGGCTTTCTGCTGACGAGGTAAAAGCTCATCTAAAGGAAATGCATAAAAAAATCGCCCTAGAGGATGTGAAGCGTTGATGCTTTCATAATCCCCTAGGGCGATTGTTTTCTTCAATATTGGTTACATTCCTCTGTAATAGTCGTTGTCACTCCACTTTAACCACAAATCGTGCATTTCTAAATAATGATCTTTAATAAAAGCACTAATTTTACGCACTTCTATATCACTCAAAGTCCCTTTTTTCATGAGCTCAGTATCACCATTAGCTTTTACAAAGAACTTAGCTGAACCAGCTTCCGTCAATCTAGTATCGCTCGCATGGACATGCATGCACTCAACAATACATTTACTAGTAAAATATAGGTAGTACCCATATACTTTAAAATCAAAGTACTTTGGCATAGTTTTTCTCCATATATTTCACATTATTTCTGTACAGTTTTGTAACCTTAAAGGCTTCTATTTCGTCCATAGAGGTTTCCACGATTTCATCATTATAAAAATACGCTGCATGCTCGGGCTTGTGTAAATCAATAATGGTAATTCCTTCTCCCTTAGGAATAAAAGCATATCCCTGAACAATAACTTCAGCCTCATCCGCTAATTTTTTGACATCAAGCATTTTTTACCTCCACCTTCTTGATTGGTTGTAAAAACTTCGGAGCATCTATAAACAAATTATCCAACATAGGCAACAAATCAATGTAATCCTCGACAACCCCCATTGTTTCGTGCAAACAATCAACAACCATATATCCATATGGAGCATCCCACTCTTTAACCTTGAGATACTTCTTTAATCTCTTGGATGTACGAAATCTAAGTTCATAATCTCCATATGAAAAAGTAGTAAAATCGTCTTTGTTACTCAAATAAGCTGTATCATATTTGTGCTTTTCCATACAGTCATACTCCCTTCATCTATTTAATTATATTATACCTCAAGTAATCGCATTGAGCAACGAAAACCAAAATTGCCCTAGGACTTGTGAGCAACACGCTTACATTCCTAGGGCAGTTTTCTTCTTATATATACCTTATTATTTTTTCTGCCTACTCCTTCAGCGCGTCGATGGCGGCCTTGATATCCTTAGCGCCGTAGACGAAGGAGCCGGCTACGAGGATATTGGCACCGGCAGCACGCACCAGCTTAGAGGTTTTGTCGTTGATGCCGCCATCCACCTGGATATCGACATTGAGGCCAGCCTCGGTAATCATCTTGCGCAGGCGGGCGATTTTAGGCACGCTGCTTTCGATAAAGCTTTGGCCGCCAAAGCCCGGGTTAACGCTCATAATCAGCACCATATCCACATAGGGCAAAATCT
>CAMFET010000171.1 GCA_945949475.1 uncultured Phascolarctobacterium sp. | reverse complement strand
AAGTTTGCTTGGCGCACACCTAAATTATCCACACCAAAATTCTTGGCAAATTTATTCTGAATAGCTTGAGCAATTTTCAAATCATAATCGGTTTTAGGATAATAATAGCTGGAAAAACCACCTACATTCTTATTCACGGAAGAATTGATATGCAAGCTGATGAAAAGGTCAGAATTATTCTTTTCTGCGACATTAACACGAGCCTGCAGCTCTGCTCTGTCGCTAGCATTAGCGCTATAAACATCCTTATCCGTGGTGCGGGTCATATAAACCTTAGCACCCTCTTTTTCCAGCAGCTCCTTCACGCGCATACCTATTTCCAAGGTTATTTGCTTCTCTTTAAGGCCGCTGGCACCAATAGCGCCAGGGTCGCTACCACCATGACCAGGATCAAGAGTAATAATTTTACCCTTAATTCCATCGCCAGTGCGAAACTTTTTCTTGCTCTTGATAGCTAAGGGCAGCTCTTCCTGTTCTTGTTTAGTAGCTACTTTAGTATCATTCTTGCTTGTTGCTTTGCTACTAACCTTGTCGGTAGCTTGGTTGGTAGCTTGTTTTGTAGCCTTGCTAGACTCACTGCTAGACTTAGGCACAACAATCACCTTAGGCCCGGACGACTTACTTGTGCTAGGCTTTTGCGTCGATACCACTGGTGCTTTAACCTCTGCAGTTGGCTTGCTTGTAGGCTGATAAACCTCGCTAGCAGCACTCTTAACAGGCCGTGAGCCCACCACAGGCTTGCTGCTGACCACTGGCTTACTGGCTGCTGCACTAGCGCCTGCCGCTGCGGCGGTGCTTGCTGGAGTAGTATTTTTAGCTGCCAAAACATCAACTACAACCCTAAAGGGACGCCCCGTTTTAGCATCCTGCTTCAGCACAAAGGCCTTGTAATCGCTAGCAGTAATCGGCTGGTTCAAGGGAAGGTGAACCTCCGTAAAGCTGCCTCCGTCCACCACTCGCAGCTCATCAGCCAAGTCGCTTTTAATCTTTTTTACCTTGGGCACCTGCCCTGCTGCCTTAGCATTCACGGTCAGCTTGAGCTTAGCTCCCTCCAGCTTCACATCATAGCCAGCCGAATCAGTTATATCCACTACAAGACGCAGCACATTACTTTTATCCACGCCCCATTTTACATCTGTAATTTGCGCTGCTTCTGCCACTGCCGCAAGCAGGAACATACACATCAGCAGCGCTAACAGAAAAATTTTACGCACAGTGCCACCTCTTCCATTTCAGAACTTTGAAAATTATACTAATCAAGGAAACCTAATATTTTATTTTAACATTTTTATGCTACTATTGCAAACGTTTGCATCATCCTTGGCAATAATTCTTTTAGCAGCAGACAGCTGCGAGGCAATCTCCCCTGCAGCTAAGCCCACATCGTCGCAGGCCAAGCTTCCTGCCAAGCCGTGCAGATAAACACCGCACACCGCTGCTTCAGCCAAGGAAACTCCCTGCGCCGCCAAGCCAGCGATAATACCAGTCAGCACATCTCCACTGCCGCCGGTAGCCAAGGCCTTAGTGCCGGTGCTGTTAACGTAAACAGTTCCATCCGGACAAGCCACCACCGTGGGCGCGCCCTTGAGCACCAGCACAGCCTGCCATGCCTGAGCATATTTTTGGGCAATGTCGATACGATTTTTATTGATTTCTTCAACAGCAAGACCGGTTAAGCGCGACATTTCTCCCGCATGCGGTGTGAGCACCTTGGGCGCTGCCATTTTTGCTAAAAGCTCTGTATCATCCTTAAGAGCAGTCAAAGCGTCCGCGTCGATAACCACAGGCACCTCAGCCTTGGCCAAAATATCGCGTACAGCTTGCTGAGTGCTGTCGCTAAGGCCCAGCCCCGGCCCGATAGCCAACACATCAGCCTTATTAGCACGCGTCAACACATCACTGGCGGCAGCACTGCCCAACACGCCTGGCATACGCTCTAAAAGTCCATGCACCATGACCTCTGTAAGCTTCACAGCCAAAACCTCACGACTGGCCAAGGGTGTGAGCAAGGAAACGAGTCCAGCACCTGCTTTGACAGCTGCATGGCTGCACAAAGCCGCAGCACCAGTAAAGCCGGGACTGCCGGCGCAGATAACCACACGCCCAGCATCGCCCTTATGAGCATCCTCAGCCCGCAGCGGCAACAAACGGCGTACCATATCTGCCGTAATGCGGTACTTGTGACTAGGGAAATCGTTCACAAGCTGGCTCGGCATGCCTATATTAGCCACGACAATGCTACCGCAAAGGCGCTTACCAGGGTATAGCAAAAGACCAGTTTTGGGCAACGCCATGGTTACGGTAATATTGGCCTGCACCGCCTCCGCAGCGGCTGAGCCGTCATCGGCATTGACGCCAGTAGGCACATCCACAGCCACAACATGCTGGGCGAGCTGATTAATCAGCTGGCAGGCACGTTTAGCTGCAGGGCGCAGCTCCCCGCTAAAGCCAGTTCCCAAAATAGCGTCCACCACCACAGCAGCGCGTTCAAGGGCCAGCTCCACGGCAAACCAGTCCTCTTCCATAACTACCTCAGTGACAGCAACGCCAGCAGCCTTAAGCATAGCCGCTTCGGCAGCTGCTTCACCACTAAGCTTTGCCACAACAGTACCCAGCAAAAACACCTTTACCTGAATGCCATAGCCGTGCAGCCAACGAGCAGCACCAAACCCATCGCCGCCATTATTACCACCGCCACAAAGCACAACAACCTTGCCTAAGGGCGACTTGTTAGCCAACTGCTTAGTCACTACATCAGCAACCTGCTTCGCTGCCGCATCCATGAGCACAATGCCCGGTACACCATATTTTTCTATGGCTAGCTTATCTATTTCCTTCATTTCCTGCGCTGTTACAAGCTTCATCTTATCCCTCCATTACCACATATGCCAAGGCCATCTCCCGACTGTGGCTCATACTAATAGCTATATTTTTTACTCCCAGCCGCTCGGCAAGCTGTGCATGATAGCCTACAAGCTGTACCCTGGGCTTGCCCAAAGCATCGTTAGTAATAACGATTTCCAGCAGCTCGCCACCCCTTAGGCCAGTACCCAAGGCCTTGAGCACAGCCTCCTTCGCCGCAAAGCGGGCAGCGAAGCTAGCAGCAGCCTGCTTGCCCCTACTGCGACAATAAGCAATTTCGCTAGGAGCATAAACGCGCTCCACAAAAGCTTCTCGCTCTATGGCCTTTTGTACTCGTGCAATTTCTATCACATCACAACCAACGCCAATCAGCATGGTCATCCTCCTTCACTAAGGTAAACTTAAATTGTAACTATATTTTATTCTTGCACCAGTAGCTAAAATCCTTTTTTTAATTTGACTTTTCACAAAAAAGTAAAAAGCCTGCCACATTTAAGTGACAGGCTCAA
>CAMFET010000170.1 GCA_945949475.1 uncultured Phascolarctobacterium sp. | reverse complement strand
GGAGGGGATTTCGTATTCAGGGGACATTGGATTTTAGCTTGATCGGTATCTTGGCTAAAATATCTGCCATTTTAGCGGAGCAAAAAATAGGTATTTTTGCTGTTTCCACCTATAATACGGATTATATTTTTGTGAAGAAGGATAATTTTGCCAAAGCACTGCAGTCCTTAGCGGAGCATGGCTATAAGGTTATTAATGAGAAAGTAAGTGAAGAACTGGCCGAGCCCAAAAACAGCCTGCCGGCTGAAAATGCTCTGTATAAGCTTTTGCGACCGGAATTGGAGGCTGCGTTGAAGAGCTTTGTCACTCGTCAGCATTCTGCTAATGTGAGTAAGTTTATAGGCGGCTTTTTGAAAGCGTTGGATACATTTGCCAAGGGCAAAAAGCTGCAAGAGATTTATGCTTTCACAATTGTACAGGAGCTGGAGGATAACAATTATACTCAGTTGAATTTTTATTTGGATACTACTACCTTTGATATCGACTGTTGTGGCTTCGTTGAGCAGGACGGGTTAGTGGTGAACAGCTATAATAATTGGGAGCTTAGCATTGATGGCGCTGCTTGTGAAGCTCCAGATGTGTTTGACTATGACATGGTTAATGAATTGGTAGAGATTTTACAAGGGGATAAGGTAAGGCTGGAGATTGAGCTGCCAGAAATGGATTGAGATTGAAGTTATCAGATGCAGGCTGCTCAATAAATTAGCCGGTAAAATTGTTTCTGGTGGGTGCGTAACTTTTTTCCATGATTAAACTTCATCCCCATGGTATTATTTAATCAGCAAAGAGAAAAGTGATTAAATGAGTGTCATGAGATGAGGTGCTAGCATGAATTAAAATGATAGGAGGAAATAATTATGTTGATTACTACCACTACTGTTGCGGGAGAAAATGGCTATGAAGATGATAGTGCTTGTGGACAATAATACTTATATTGACCAATATTTTCTTGGGGAGCCGGCACTAAGTATATATATTGAAAATGTAGGTAAAAAATATCTATTTGATACTGGTTATAGTGACGTGTATGTAAAGAATGCTGCTGCTATGAAGCTAAGCCTTGATAACCTAGATGCGGTCATTATTTCCCACGGGCATAATGACCATACGGGAGGACTTGCATACTTTCCTCAAAACCAGTCGCGTCCAAAGCTTATTGCCCATCCAGGGATTATGGACGTTAAAAGGGCGGAAGGGATGAATATTTCCATTCCCGTTTCTAAAGACTATTTGCGAGCAAGATTTACTCCGGTTTTTACCAAAGAGCCATATTGGCTAGATGAAAGTATGGTGTTTTTAGGCGAAATTCCTCGGACTAACAATTTTGAGAATAAGGAAGCTGTGGGCGAGCTTTGCTGTGGAAGCTGTTGGCAGGGTGATTATGTGCTAGATGATTCAGCACTTGCTTATTGCTCTGGCGATGGCATTTATATCATTACAGGCTGCTCCCATGCGGGGATTTGCAATATTGTTGAATATGCTAAAAAGGTTACGGGCAAAAGCCTTGTGAAGGGGATTATAGGTGGCTTTCATCTTTTCAGCGGCTGCTCTGAGCAGGCTGTGCAAACCATTGCCTATTTAAAAGCCAATGTTCAAGGAACGATTTATCCATGCCATTGCACTAATCTAGCAGCAAAGGCAGCTTTGTATAGCCATATGGCGTTGGGCGAGGTAGGAGTAGGACTAGAGCTTGAGTGGTGATGGAGTTCAAGATGGATAAAGAGCTTTGATAGTGAAAAATGCATTATAAAAGGACTTTAGAGATTTCACTGATAGACCATCCTAGCACACTATCAAAATGATAGATTTCTAGAGTAAACACTATTACCAAAATATTATACATTAATCCCTTGCGCAAGCATCTGCGCAGGGGATATTTTTGTACACTTTTTACATAAACGCTGGCTTAAATAAACATACAAAGACTTGTTAAAAATATACATGTATACAATTTGCATTTGCTTTTAGCGGATATTATAATTAGAATTACAGTTTTAGTTTTTTTGATTTTTACTGTGAGAGGGGAATGCTTATGAATACTTCACTACCTGCCAAGCAGGGCCTTTATGACCCTTGGTTTGAGCATGATGCCTGTGGTGTTGGCGTGGTTGCCAACATCAATGGCAAAAAGTCTAATAAAATCTTAAAGCAAGCACTCGTCGTGCTGCATAATATGGACCACCGTGGTGGCCAAGGCGCCGATGCTAACTCCGGTGACGGCGCCGGCGTTCTGCTGCAAATTCCGCACAATTTCTTCGTGAAGGAATGCGCAAAGCTGGATATCGATTTGCCCGAGCCCGGCAAATATGCCGTGGGCTTCATCTTCCTGCCCCCGGATATCGTAGAAAGAGAAAACGTAGAGCGCCACTTTGAGCGCATTGTCGAAGCCAATGGCCAAAGCGTCATCGGCTGGCGTACTGTGCCCGTGCATCCCGAGGTTTTGGGCGAAAAGTCCCGCCAAAGCATGCCCTATATGGCGCAGGTATTTATTAAACCTTCCGAAAACATCTTAGACCGCTTGGATATTGACGACAACGCCTTCGAGCGCAAGCTGTACAGCATTCGTCGTCAAGCCGAAAACTATATTCGCTATGGCAAGCTGCGCGGCGGCAAATATTTTTATGTTTCCAGCCTGTCCTCCCGCACCATCGTGTACAAGGGCATGCTCACCACCGAGCAGCTGCGCACCTTCTATGCCGATATGGAGGATAGCTCCGTAGAAACTGCGCTGGCCTTGGTGCACAGCCGCTTCAGCACCAACACCTTCCCCAGCTGGGAGCGTGCCCATCCCTATCGTTATTTGATGCACAATGGCGAAATCAACACCCTGCGGGGCAATATCAACTGGATGCGTGCTCGTCAAACCATGTGCGGCAATAGCCTGTGGGGTAACGATATTAGCAAGATTATGCCCATTATCGACGAGACCGGCTCCGACTCCGGCATGTTTGATAACTGCTTAGAATTCCTCGTAATGAGCGGTCGCAGCCTGCCCCATGCTGTTATGATGATGATTCCCGAGCCCTGGGGCAAAAATCCTCATCTGGACCCGGATTTGAAGGCCTTCTTTGAATATCACAACTCTTTAATTGAAGCCTGGGACGGCCCCGCCGCCATGGCCTTCACCGATGGCCGTACTATTTGCGCCGCACTGGACCGCAATGGCCTGCGTCCTTCCCGCTACTACATCACCGAAGATAACACCATCGTGCTGGCCTCCGAGGTAGGCGTAGTGGATATTGATCCCTCTACCATTGTGAAAAAGGACCGTCTGCGCCCCGGGCGTATGCTGGTAATTGATACCGAGCAGGGCCGCATTATCGGCAATGACGAAATCAAGCACCAAATCGCCAGCGAGCATCCTTATCGCCAGTGGCTGAAGGAGCATTC
>CAMFET010000169.1 GCA_945949475.1 uncultured Phascolarctobacterium sp. | reverse complement strand
CAGCTTTATTCGCCTGCTATCCCCGGTGCAGAGGAGGCAGTAAAGAATCTATGCTATACCAAAGCACATGCTTGGTACGGCAATAAGCTGCCGCAAATTGTCGAGGATCGCTTAAAGATGGAGCTGGATGCCATTATTGGTCACGGCTTTTCTGTGCTATATTACATCGCGCACAAGCTGGTTAAGCATTCCTTGGACAGGGGTTATTTAGTTGGCTCCCGTGGCAGTGTTGGCTCCTCATTTGTGGCGACGATGCTGGATATCACCGAGGTGAATGCGCTCAAGCCTCACTACCGTTGTCCCAAATGCAAGCACAGCGAGTTTTTTGTGAACAACGAAGTCGACTCGGGCTTTGATTTACCGGTCAAGGCCTGCCCGGAGTGTGGCACGGAGATGATTAGGGATGGACACGATATCCCCTTTGCCGTCTTTTTGGGCTTTCATGGTGACAAGGTACCCGATATCGACCTCAACTTCTCAGGTGGGCATGACCCCGATGATCCAAGCGCGCATCCCATGTCCGACCAGGAAGTTGCACATAAGTATACTGAAGAGCTGTTTGGTCGCGATAATGTGTGTCGTGCAGGTACCATCGCCACTGTAGCTAATAAAACCGCAGTTGGCTACATCAAAAAGTATTATGAAGAAAACAATCGCCATGCTCATCCTGCTAAAATTGCCGAGCTAGTGGAGGGCTTGGCCGGTATCAAGCGCACTACGGGCCAGCATCCCGGTGGCATCATGGTAGTGCCGCGTAATATGGATATTCACTATATCACGCCTATGAATCACCCGGCGGATAAGCCCGATGAGCCCACCATCACTACCCATTATGATTATCACAGCATCAACGACCGTTTGGTTAAGCTGGATATTTTGGGCCACGATGATCCCATGGTGCTGAAGATGCTGGAAAAATATATGCAGGAAGAGGTGGACCCTAACTTTGATCCCAAGCTGATTCCTGTTGGGGATGAGGAGACCATGCGCATCTTTCAAAACACGACCTCCTTGGGGGTTGACCCAGATGAGATTGGCAGCACAGTAGGTACCTATGGCATTCCTGAATGTGGCACTTCCTTCGTGCGCCAAATGATTTATGATGTTCAACCTAAAAAATTTAGCGAGGTAGTGCGTGTTTCCGGTTATTCCCATGGCACCGATGTGTGGTTGAATAACGCGCAGGATTTGATTAAAGAGGGTAAGCCCGTTGCCGAGACCATTTCTACTCGTGACGATATTATGACTCACCTAATCAGTAAGGGCGTTGAGCCCAGCTTGGCGTTTAAAACGATGGAGTATGTGCGTAAGGGTAAGGCTGCCAAAAAGGGCTTGGAGCCTAAGATGCTAGAGGCTATGAAGGAGGCCAAGATTCCTGATTGGTATATTAAGTCCTGCGAAAAGGTACAGTATCTTTTTCCTAAGGCGCATGCAGTGGCCTATGTTTTGATGGCTTATCGTATTGCCTATTGCAAGGTGCATTATCCTAAAGAGTTTTATGCAGCCTATTTTACGGTGCGGGCTACGGATTTTGACTATAATAATGTGTCCAAGGGCAAGACCTACGTTCAAAACTTTATTAAAAATGTTTATAATCAGGGCTTTAAGGCCAGTGTACAGGATAAGTCCACCGTTACCTATTTGGAGCTGGCGAACGAGATGATGTGTCGAGGCTTGGTTTTTGAACGTCCCGATTTATATAGATCTCATGCCATTAAGTTTAAGATTACTGAGAAGGGCTTGTTGCCGCCCTTGGGCTCCATTGGCGGTGTGGGCGAGATTGCAGCCAAGGCTATTTCTGCTTGCAGCGATGTGAATAATCCCTTTATTTCTTGGGAGGATTTAAAGCAACGAGCTGGCGTAGGCCAAAATGTGCTGGAGGCATTGGCCAATGCAGGTGTTTTAAAGGATTTGCCCGAGAGCAACCAAATGTCGCTGTTCTAGGCCGATAAACCTATATTAATGTGCTAAGCATTTTGCAAGCCTGTTTGCTGTTAATATTGGACCTTTGGCTATGTGGTTTTCGTTTTTATATCTTTCGTTAAGTATTTAGTATAAAGAGGTTTTTATGCAAAAATTAGTATTAGCTTATAATTTTTCTGCCGAGCGTATAGCAGCCCTGAAGCTGGCCTGTATGCTGGTAAAATCACCTCTCAAGGTGGTGGCTCGGGAGCAGCTGCTGCAGCCCTTGGGTTATTTGGCAGGTGTGCCGGGTTTGGAGCCGGTGGACGAGGAATATACTGGCATTGAAGCAACAGAGGAGATGCTCATTCTGTGCGGCTTTGGTAGACCGGACTTGGATAGGCTTTTAAGCGCTATTCGTAAGGGCAAGCTCAAGAATGTGGCTCTAAAGGCAGCGCTGACGCCGACAAATGCTTTGTGGAGTGGCGTTAAGCTGCAGGGGGAGCTGGCGCAGGAGCATGCGTATATGCATGGAAGAAAGGCGCCTAAGCCGAAGCATGACAGCCTATAAGGGGGCATCTACTTCTCAACCCCCCCCCAAAATTTTAGATTTGAATAAAATGTAAGAACATGCTATAATCATTACAAAATTATGCACAAAGTGAGGTATCTTCATGGCTAAGGATAGTTCTTTTGACGTTGTTTCTCAGGTTGATATGCAGGAGATGGACAACGCTGTTAACCAAGTAAAAAAGGAAATTTCTCAGCGCTACGATTTTCGTGGCAGCAATGCTTCTATCGAATTGGGTGAAAAGGAAGTAAAGCTTGCAGCTGAGGATGAATACAAGCTGGGTGCAATTCTCGATATGCTGCGTCAAAAAATGGCTAAGCGTGGTATTCCGCTGCGCTGCCTGGTGCCGGGCAAGATCGAGCCTGCTGCTAAGGGTACGGTGCGCCAACAATTGGAAATCCAACAAGGTATTTCCAAGGAAAATGGCAAAAAGATTCAGGCGGCTATTAAGGCCACTAAGCTGAAGGTTAATGCTCAGCTGCAGGATGATCAGGTGCGTGTATCCGGCGCGAAGAAGGATGATTTGCAGGCTGTAATCCAAATGCTCAAAGCGGGCGATTTTGGTGTTGATTTGCAATTTATCAATATGCGCTAAGCTTTAGGAAAATAATGCACTTTTTCTAAAAAAAGTGCTTGCCAAGCTCATTAAAATCTGTTATAATCTTACTTGTTCTGGTGAACATAACTTTTTCCGGGATGGTGTAATGGTAGCACAAGTGACTCTGGATCATTCGGTCTGGGTTCGAGTCCTAGTCCCGGAGCCAAATGGCGCTATGGTCAAGCGGCTAAGACGTCGCCCTCTCAAGGCGAAATCAAGGGTTCGATTCCCTTTAGCGCTACCACGTTAGAGCAAGTTTTGTGGTTCGAAATACACAAAACTTTGACGAAGAGCTGTATCGAAAGATACAGCTCTTTTTTT
>CAMFET010000168.1 GCA_945949475.1 uncultured Phascolarctobacterium sp. | reverse complement strand
TTATGCAAGAGTTTGCAAGCTAATTTACCTTATAATTATACCTACTATGAAAAAAATAGTCAACCAACTATTGCTAGCTGGTTGACTAAATTGCTTTTATTAAATTCCTCCACCACTTAATGAAATGAGGAAGATAGGCTCCCCCACCGGGGGAGCTGTCAGGCCGCGCAGTGACTTACTAATGAAAGGTATGGTTGATGCGGATGACTGAGAGGGGTATGCAGTAACAAATGGTAGAAGAGCCTATTATTATAAAAGCTAAAAAATTACGCAAAAACATGACGAAGCAAGAAAGACATGTATGGTACGACTTTTTAAGGAATAGACCAGAAAAATGGTATAAACAAAAAGTCATAGGAAATTACATTGTGGATTTCTGT
Organism: uncultured Phascolarctobacterium sp.; assembly: GCA_945949475.1. Taxonomy (GTDB): domain Bacteria; phylum Bacillota; class Negativicutes; order Acidaminococcales; family Acidaminococcaceae; genus Phascolarctobacterium_A. Next base: position 3,031 of record CAMFET010000168.1, on the reverse strand, counting down.
TGCGATGCCTTTAAAATCATAATTGAGTTAGATGGAAGTCAGCATTACGAAGAAAAAGCTATAGAATATGATAATAAAAGAAGTAAGTATCTAGAGAATATGGGATACAAGGTAATAAGGTTTATAAATACTGATGTTGATTATCGTTTTGACAGTGTATGTGAAAGTATTATGTGTGTGATAAAGGAAAAAAGAAAATACATAGCTAAGGTATAGCAGTAGCCCCTCTCAGCCGCATCAAGGCAAGAGGAAAAGCTAATGTTCGAAGGCGGCAGCTCCCCCGGAGGGGGAGCCTCTCTAGTAACTTTTCTATACGTTTCATTATCCTCCATAATTTGCTAAAACTAGTTCTTTTATGTTATAATAAAGTGTTAATGTGTAAGGCGAAGCAAGGATTTTGCCGCCTACTGTAGATAAAAAGAAATATATTAGAAATGTATCAAACACGTAAGTCTTAAGGAGGAAGTATTTTCCATGGCGAAAAAAATATTGAACATCCTAGTGGCCGGCGACCCCGTTCTGCGCAAGGTAGCCGAGCCCGTAACCCGTATAGATAAAAAGCTCCACCGCTTGCTGAAGGAGATGGCTGAAACCATGTATGCATCCGACGGCGTGGGCCTCGCCGCCCCCCAAATCGGCGTTTCCAAGCGCATCGTAGTCATCGATGTGGGCGAGGGCCTGTTCGAGCTGATTAACCCCGTCATCGTGAAAAAAGAGGGCGAGGTTGTTAGTGCCGAGGGCTGCCTTTCCGTGCCCGACTACGAGGGCGAGGTACAGCGTGCTGGCTATGTAGAATGCGAGTTCACTGACCGCAATGGCCAACGTATGCTGCTGCAAGCGCACGACCTATTGGCCATCTGCATCCAACACGAGCTAGACCACCTCGATGGCGTGCTCTTTATTGACAAAGCACAAAGCTTAAGCCCTAAAGCTAAAGAAAAACCAACTGACGTAGTAAAATAACGAGGTAAAAAACATGCGTATAGTATTCATGGGCACTCCCGACTTCGCCGTGGGCAGCCTACAGGCCCTGGCCGAGTGCGGCAAATATGAAATCGTGGGCGTAGTAACCCAGCCCGACCGCCCCAAGGGACGGGGCAACAAAATGCTGATGACTCCCGTTAAGGAATACGCCCTCAGCAAGGGCTACGAGGTTTATCAGCCCCAAAAAGTAAAAACTCCTGAGTTCGTGCAAACCCTGCGCGACATGCAGCCCGACCTCATCGTCGTAGCTGCCTTTGGCCAATTCCTGAGCCAAGAAATCCTTTCCATGCCGAAATACGGCTGCATCAACGTGCATGCCTCCCTGCTGCCCAAATACCGTGGCGCCGCTCCCATCCAATACGCCATCATCAAGGGCGAGCACGAATCCGGCGTCACCATCATGCAAATGGATATCGGCATGGATACTGGTGCTATGCTCGACAAGGTAGTAGTGCCTATTGGCGAAAACACCACCATGGGCGAGCTGCACGATGATTTAAAAACCAAGGGTGCGGAGCTGCTCCTGCAGGTCATCGATAAAATTGAGGCTGGCACCGCTGTGGCCGAGCCCCAAAATAATGAGGAAGCCACCTATGCCACCCTGCTGGACCGCAGCATGGAGCGCATTGACTGGAGCAAGACCGCCCAAGAGGTGCACAATCTCATCCGTGGCTTTAACCCTGCGCCCAGCACCTTTACCAAGCTGCCCAATGGCAAAAGCTTAAAGCTGTGGGGCAGTCGTTTAACCGATAAAAAAAGCACAGCCGCGCCCGGCACCGTCATCGAAATAAGCAAGCACAGCTTTTTTGTGGCCTGTGGCAGTGGCGTGCTCGAAATCACCGAGGTACAGCCCGAATCCAAAAAGCGCATGCCTGCCCAGGTTTTCGTCAATGGTCGTGGCGTGCAGGTGGGCGATGTATTAGGCGTGCAAGCATAAGTTAGGAGTATTTTCCATGATGGAGGATGCATTTAAACCCAAAAAACGTATATTTATGGCCCTGACCTCGGTAAGCGCCCTGATCGGCGCCATCATGGTCTACATGGTCTGGAAGGTGACCGTGCCGGGTCTGCAGCAAATCAACTGGACGCTGCCCATCGCCTTCGGTGTTTTTTCTGTAATTATCGTTATCGCCCTGCTGAGCGGCGTGGTGGGCATTGTGATGGCCCTTATGGGAATCCCGGTGATGCGCTTCTTTTTCTTCTGGGCTTGGAAGGCCATCAACATCCTGTTCCCCTTTGCCGTAGTATTGGGCAGAATTTTTAACATACCTCGAGAAAAAATTGAGCAGTCCTTTATCGAGGTCAGCAATAATTTAGTGCTGCAGCACAAGGTGAAGGTGCCGGCTAATCGCATCATGATCTTGACGCCCCACTGCATCCAACGCGATACCTGCGTGCACAAGATTACCCGCAATGTGGAAAACTGCCGCCAATGCGGTGGCTGCTGCGTCGGCTCCATGCTGGCGCTGGCCCATAAATATGGCTGCTCCTTTGCCGTGGCCACCGGTGGTACACTGGCGCGCCAAATGGTGCAGCAGGCAAGGCCCAAGGCCATCGTGGCTGTGGCCTGCGAGCGCGATTTAACAAGTGGCATTCAGGATGTGTTCCCGCTGCCGGTCTTGGGCGTGCTCAACGAGCGCCCCTTTGGCCCCTGCTTTAACACTAGGGTGGATATCAATAAACTAGAAGCCGCAATTTTAACCTTTATGGATGACGAGGAAGCTAAGGAAAAGAATGCAACAGCTAAGCAAGCAAGCTAAACCTACAAATAAACAGCGTTCCCCCAAGCAGGGCAATAAGCAGGCCCATAAGCAGGTCTTAAACTCGGCTAGCAAATCGCCTAGCAAGCTGCCGTCTATTAAGCTGCCACCTACAGCTCGTGGTGCTGCCTTAGCCGTGCTGGGGCAGGTGTTGGACGAGGGCGCTTATACAAATTTGGCTATTAATAAATATTTGCGCAATCATGAGCTGGAAAGCATGGAGCGGCGTTTATTTACCGAGCTGGTTTATGGCACGGTGAAGGCACTGGGCACCATCGACTGGTATT
>CAMFET010000167.1 GCA_945949475.1 uncultured Phascolarctobacterium sp. | reverse complement strand
TGGGCTGCAGAGCCATCTGTTCTACACGGGTTGCCGCTGTAAAGCCGGCAATCTGCTGACCGCCAAACTTATTGCACACCGATTGCAGCACGATTATGCCCACGCCCAAAACACTGAACTGCACTGCCATGGGCAGCCCCATCCGCAAATGTGCCCACACCTCCGGTCCATCCAACCTAAAATCCTTTCGGGAAATATGTAGCTGTGGAAAACGTTTATAAATATAAGCCAAGCACAAAATTGCTGAAATCGCCTGGGCAATAACCAGTGCCACCGCACTACCCGGCACGCCCCAGCCCAACACCAGAATGAAAAACAAAGCCAGCGCAATATTGACCACAGAAGAGACAATGAGAAAATACAGGGGCGTTTTACTATCACCCAAGGAACGCATAATTCCTGATAAAAGATTATAGCCCATCATAGCAAAAAGGCCGTCCACAATAATCATAACATAAGCCTTGGCATCCTCCAAAAGCTCTAGGGGAATATTCATCAGCACCAAAGCCGGGTCAATAATTATATGAAAAACCAGCATAATAAGCAGGGTAAACAGCACGCTAAGCACAGTACAGGTGCCAATACTGCGGCGCATGCCCTCCATATCGCCCGCACCATAGCGCTGCCCTGTTACCACAGTACAGCCATTGGACAGGCCAATCGTGAGCACCATCGTCATCATAAAAAGCGGCGTCACCGAACCCACCGCTGCCAACGCCTCTACACCAATGGTGCGGCCAACAATGACCACGTCAGCAATATTATAAAGCTGCTGAAAAACATTACCAATGAGCAGAGGTACCATAAAGGGCAAGATAAGCTTTAAGGGCTCGCCCTCCGTCATATTCTGTAGCATAATATACCTCCAAAAACCAATAGACTAACCAGTCAAACTATAACACAAAATATTTTTATTGTAAAGCATCTTTAGCGGCTCTTCTACGCCAAAAAGAGAAGACGTATGCGCTCGCATACGCCTTGCTTTTAGTTGTCAATTAAACACGCTCTACGTAGTTGGTAATAGAGCCGATGCCTTCAATTTCTACCTTTACTTCATCCCCGTCATTCAAAAGGCCGGAGCCTACGGGAGTGCCAGTGAGCACTACGTCGCCAGCATCCAAGGTGAAGCTGCGGGAAATATAGCTCAAAATTTCATAAGGGTTATAGACCATGTTCTTAGTATTGGCATTTTGCTTCAGCTCGCCGTTAACCCAGGACTTAATGGATAGGTTAGTGGGATCCAGCTTAGTTTCCATCCAAGGGCCCAACGGGCAGAAGGTGTCAAAGGATTTAGAGCGCAGCCACTGCAGCTCCTTGCGCTGTAAATCACGAGCAGTAATATCATTAGCACAGGTGTAGCCAAGAATATATTTAGGTACATCCTCAGGCGCTACATCCTTCATCTTCTTTTTGATGACAATGGCTAGCTCCACGCCAAACGCCAGCTCCTCCACCGCCTTAGGCCAAATAATTTTTTCGCCAGTACCGATAATTGTATGCGAAGCCTTGCAGCAGAGCATGGGCTCTTGAGGAACAGCCTCACCAAACTCATTGGCACGCTTGCGAAAATTTAAGCTAACGCAGATAATTTGCTTGGGAACGCAGGGAGCTAACAAGCGCACCTCGTCCATTCTATAAACATCCTCGGTGATCTGCCAATATGTTTCCAAGCTACCCTGCACTCTAGTAATAGAATCACCGTTGATAAAACCAATGCCAATAAAGCCGGTTTTTAGGTCCTCAAAACGTACACACCTCATTTGGACACCTCCATAATCTGCATCTTTCTCTTTTTAAAATACACAGGCGTCAATTGGCAGGCTTGAGCGATTTGCAGCGCTTCAGCTAAACGACGACCCACATGCTCCGCATAATGGGCATCGCTGCCAATAGTACAATATCTCCCACCTAATTGCTGATAACGCTTATACAGAGGTATTAAACCTGCCACCGCCGCAGCATCATCCAGGCGACGAGTATTGATTTCTATAGGAATATTTTTCTCTATCAACAGCTGAAACAGCTTGTCGAACAAATTAGGTGCGTCTGCTAAGCGCAGCTCACGCTCTTCCCCTTCATAGGGCCAATAACGGCAGATATAGTCGATGTGGGCAAAGGCATCAAAATCACGGTCCTGCTCTAAGCAAGTAATAGAATCTGTCAAAAACTCCTCCACGATTTGTTGACGGGTGCGACCAGCATAGCAGCTAGCCTCATACAAATCTCTTTTGCCAATGCAATGGATGGAGCCCAATACAAAATCAAAATCATGCCCTTGGGCCACCTTTTTGTCCTCGGCTGCGGTATGCGTTTGCATACCAATTTCAATGCCAATGAGCACCTTATCGTTGCACAAGGGCTGCAGGCGGGTAAAATATTCGTCTATGTCAAAGGTAAAGGCATCAGGATTAGTAGGATAATCATAATCCCAGTGCTCTGTAACAATCATGCCTATTGTTTCTGCTTCAGCAGCAGCTATAGCATCAGCAAACTGCATATGACTGTCGCAGGAATAATCGCAGTGCATATGGGTATCAAAAAGCATGCAAAACACCTTCTTATGGACTTAGCGTCCTCCAACACTCTCTTACACGTTGAAGCGGAATTCAACTACGTCGCCATCCTGCATAACGTAGTCCTTACCCTCCAAACGTACTAAACCCTTTTCACGGGCAGCAGCCTTGCTACCGCAGGCCACCAAATCATCATAGGAGACAATCTCGGCACGAATAAAGCCACGCTCAAAATCGGTGTGAATTTTACCAGCAGCTTGAGGAGCCTTCGTATTTTGCTTAATGGTCCAAGCGCGAGATTCGATCTCACCGGCGGTCAAGAAGGTCATGAGGCCCAACAGCTTAAAGCCAGCCTTAATCAAACGGTCCAAGCCGGTTTCCTCCAAGCCTGCCATAGCCAAAAACTCAGCAGCCTCTTCCGCATCCAGCTCGGCAATTTCGCTTTCCATTTTTGCGGAAACAACAATAACTTCGGAGCCTTCTTCAGCAGCATATTTTTTTACAGCCTGCACATGGGGGTTAGCGCTGGTATCAGCAACCTCGCCCTCGGCCACATTAGTTACATACAAAATAGGCTTCATGGTTAAGAGATGTACATCTCCCAATAGCTCCTGCTCTTCTTCGTTCAAACCCACACGACGAGCGGGCACGCCCTCGGAGAGACCAGCCATGATTTTTTCCATCACAGCCTGCTCCAGCTTCACCTTTTTATCACCGGTCTTAGCCAGCTTCACCAGGCGCTCCTGACGCTTTTCCACGGTTTCCATATCAGCCAGACACAGCTCGGTATTAATAATATCAATATCACGCAGGGGGTCAATGCTGCCCTCAACGTGGGTAATATTGCCATCCTCAAAGCAGCGTACAACCTCGGCCACCGCATCAACCTCACGGATATGCGCTAAAAACTTATTTCCCAGGCCCTCGCCCTTGG
>CAMFET010000166.1 GCA_945949475.1 uncultured Phascolarctobacterium sp. | reverse complement strand
TCCACCACATAGGCCAGTGCTTCACGCAGAATATTGCGTTGGTCGGCCAGCTTTTTGGTACAGCTGGTGACGGTCAAAATATTCATGTAGTCGTCGATATAGATAATCATGCCTAAAACCCAGGCAGAAAGCAGCGTGGTGGTCTTGGACTTGCACAGCTTGCCCAAAACATTGGCAATGGCGTTGGTAGCATTGGATTCGTTGATAACCGCAATCAAGCTGCCGAAGAGACCGCACACTAAAAGCATCCACACGGATTCGGGGTCCGTGAAGACATCAAAAAATTTAGAGGTAGCCAGCTCGACAAAGTTGGCCCCCGTTTTATAGCTCAGCAGGGCGTAGCCTGTTAAGGCACCCAGGAGCAAAGGCTCCGTTGTTCTTTTTGACCAAACTGCTACAACAACAGTCAAAATAGCCGGGAATAAGCAGATTATTCCATATTCCATTGACCAAGCCCCCCAAGCTTCATTATGCTCTCATTTGCATGCATTAGAAGCATTTTTCTTTCTTATTCTGTCTCTACATAAGAGGCAAACTTATTATACTTCTCCCTGTTTCATTTGTCTATAGAAAAAGCGGAAAAAAAGTGCCCGCAGGTGATTTTTTTCACTGCGGACACTAATGTGTAAAATTCTTTACTTAAAAGAGGAAGTATACCTCGGTAATCAGCACCTTGTCACGGTTATTGCCGATTTTGGACTCCGTATCAAAATAATCCACTAAGCCGTAAATGTTCTTGGCAAAGGTGTATTTAGCGCCCACATTCCAGCCCTCAAAGCCACCATTGAAGAGGAATCTATTAGCAGAAATAGTAGGAATAAAGAAGCTGTTAGAGGATTGATTATAGTAATTGGCTACCAAGCCAAAGCTACCGGGCTTATTTACATCATGGCCCTTGTACTCGATGCGAGCTACATAACCATCGCGACCGATTCTAGGGTCGATATCCTTGGTGCTATGCATGTATTCGCCAAAAAGGCGCACAGTGGGAGTAAGCTTATAGCCGATACCAACGTTGAAGATATCCTTATCACCCTTGGTGGAGTTATCCCAATCGTACCAGCCTTCTTTTTCAATCGCTACAACAGCAGCATTATTAGTATTATAGTAGTTAACAAAGAAATTGCTTCTGTCGTAATTACCAGCCACACTAAAGATGTTCAGGCGTCCATTGCTGGTCAAGGTGCTATGAGGACCTGCAGCCTTGGTGAACATGCTGGTAAAGTTCAGCTTGTTGGTGCCATAAGTGAATTTTACGCCCTCCAAATGGGTATCAATAACCATGGGAGAAATATCCTCGCCCCAACGTCCAGCCCGTACGGTCATGCCGCCTAAGCGACCTTGTACATAGGCACGCTTAAATTGGATATCTTCTTCACCCTTGTTATTACTAAAAATTTGCTCGTTTTGCAGCATCAGATTATAGGTCCAACTATCATTGATCTTGCCCTCGCCCCAAATACGGGTACGTCCGCCGGAAACATCATGCTGATCGCGCTTGTCACCGCTACGGTCCCAACGCTCATAACGGGTACGCAGCTGTCCCCAAAAACGAATATTGTCGCTCTTTTTTTCCAAATTAGCTACACGCACACCCAGGTTGTCCAGCTCGTCGGCGAATTCTGCGGCTAGCTTATCCACCTTGGCACCCTTAGCCATGGCTCTTGCCACGATTTGGGCCATTTCATAGCGTGTCATCAGCTTGTCACCGCCAAAGCTGGTATCCCCATAGCCTTCCACAATGCCAGCTGCTGCGAGCTTGGCAATACTGTCGTATGCCCAATGCGTCGCCGGAACGTCACTAAAAGGATTGGCTGCCGCACAGGCAGAGGCGGTGACGCCCAAGCTCAGGGCTACTGCTGCAAATAAAGTTTTTTTCATGCTTTCCTCCTCAAATTCATCAATCAAATTCACAAATAAAATAATTTATTCAACCGTAAGATACGGCGAAGGAGCCAGTAAGGGTTTACCGGACATAACGTATGCCTGCCAAGCTTCGCGCACTCGCTTCTCCCCACAGGTAAAGCCCTCGCTTCCCTTGTGCCCATCAAGCTTCTCGGCTAAGACTGTAAAGAAGGTCTTTTTATCTAACACGGTCACCCTGTAGGTTTTATTCTTATCCAGGGGCTTGCCCTGATACAACAGCTGTTTGAGAGTGAAAGCATCGTGCCTTTGCCCCTGCTTAACCACATATTCCATACCACTGGTGATGGGTAAGGAATGATAGTTCACAGGATTGACCGCGCTATACACATCCACATCGGGCACGCCCTCCACGTACAGCTTCAGCAGGCGCTCCAGCTCCGCACCGGTCAGCTGCTTGGTAAAGCTTTCTAAATAATTGGGCATGACCATATAACCAAGCATTTTTTCGGAATAACCGGAATTGAAAATAGGCCCGGTAAAGCTATGCCCTGCAGCCACGAGAATATCGCTGCCGTAATAGCTGCGCAGGGAATTAGCCATAGCAGAGTTGGCTTCGTTACCACCCTGCTTGCTATCCGTAAAGCTATAGGCCTTGTCAAAGGGCTTCAGCTTTAGCTCCTCCCGTTGCTTCGGCTTCCGCAAATACTCATCCATAATTCTATAGGCCTGCTCAGCTGTTGCTTCTCTCTTAAGCATTTTAGAAACGGCCAGCTTGGAGCCTGCGAAAAAGTCCGTGGAAGCAAGGCGCACATAAATCCGATTAGACTCAATAAAGGGACTAATATTCTCTAGCAGGGGAGAAATCTTGAGCTCCGCATTACGGCTGTAGGAAATAACGTCGTTTCTAGAGCCCAGCTTTCTTTGCGCGCCCTCACTCATCATGACGCTTAAAATACGCATCATTTTTTGCTTGCGCTGCTCGTTTTGCGCGCTGGCCTTGTTCAAGGCTACTTGGAAGGCCGGATAGGTTAGCAGCCAATCCTCGCCCCCATCCTGACCAAAATAGGGAAGCATAACTAGATTCATACCGTAGCGCCTAATATGGTCCAAGGCTACATTGGCGGTCATCCGGCTCATAGCTGCCTTGCCCGAAATGAGCAGAGCATCCATATCCTCATAAAGATTATTATCATCCTGGGGCTCCACATAAGCATCCCTTATAAAGCTTTCCATACGCTGGAAGGCTAAGGGCCACACCTTTTTATCAAGGCCCACCGCTTTTTGCTCACCAGTGTTTTCATACTGACTTCGCCATAGCTGTCCCTCTCTGGAGGTAAGCTCATGAATATTAAGGCCCTGCAGGATAGCCAGCGGGGTATAATCATAATACCAATCGCTGACAAATGGCTTTATGCCCAAAGCCTTAAAGCTAGCACAGGCCTCCTTAAAGCTCTTATAATCCTTGGGCAAAGGAATCCCATGCTTAATAAATAAATCCTTATTAGCTACAAAAAGCTCGGCTTCACCGCACATGGGCAGCCAACAGATGGTGCCATCGGGATACTTGTAGTTACGGAATAAGACCGGTCCATCTGGTTTGACACC
>CAMFET010000165.1 GCA_945949475.1 uncultured Phascolarctobacterium sp. | reverse complement strand
CAGCGCCTCGGCCACATCCTGATATCTTCTGCTTTCGATTTTGGCAGCATCAATAGTGCACACATTCGCCGGAGTATCCACCTTCGCAGTTTGGGTACGGCTAGCCGTCACACATACTCCTCCATGGCAAACTCCATTGCCTCCTCATTAACAGCCTCTGCAGCCATTACAGCAGGGCTGTACACAGCAGTTGCGCCAACCAGCAAGGACAGCAAAATTGCGTTGCGCAAAAAGCTCTTCTTTTTCATAACAAAAACCTCCACATTTTTCCTCTACCAAGCCCCTCTTGCTCCCAGAAGGGCTCAGCCATCTATTTCAGGCCTGTGCCTAAAATCAATAAATAATCCCTATCCCAACAAAAACAAAATCCACCAAGCCGCATTCAGGAAACACTAAGCCAATTTTGCTTAATCCGCCTGAAAATCGCAGGTTTGATGGATGAATCGACTAAACAGCGCTTAGACTCAAAATCATTGCTCGCCCATCCCTTTGCGATAGGTATCTGATGAGCGTACTCCTTAATACTATTGCGTTACAGTGCCGGATTCTCACCGAGCTTCCCTGGTTTAGCCATTAGGATATACAGTTATATGGGTGAATCTCTACTATACTAGTATAGTTTGCAATTTACAAGCTTATTAGTATAAAGTATCATTATGATCATTTTAGCATTTTGAATTATTACTTGTCAAGTATTTATTGACTCAGCTGCAGATTCTCTTAAGGAGTGCCGCTTCCCGACTTTGTGCCTCCTCGCTCATCCGGGTTGTGATGTGCAGATTATGATTAACCTCATCCCGCTCCACACAAATATCTGCCTTATAGGCACGGCTAAGCAGCTCCTCCGTAAACACCTCTAGCGGCGCACCATCGGCCAAAAGCGTCCCCTCACCTAAAAGCAGGATGCGGGAGCAATATTTGGACGCCAGATTAAGCTCGTGCACCACCATCAGCACCGTTTTGCCCTGGGCGGCCAGCGCCTTGGCAAAGCGAAAAATCTCCTCCTGATACACCATATCAAGGCCCGTCGTGGGCTCATCCAAAAAGATAATCGGCGTCTGCTGAGCCAGCACCTTGGCAATCAAAATGCGCTGCTTTTGGCCGCCGCTTACCTCGGTCACAGGTCGCTCGGCCAAATCCGCCGTGCCGGTGTATTCCATGCAGGCCAGCGCCAGCCTTTCATCCTCCTCGCTTTCGCGCTCCCACCATTTCATATAAGGGTAGCGCCCCGCCATCACAATATCCTTGCCGGTGTAGCCAAAGCCCACCTCCACATGCTGCTGCAAATAGGCAATCTTTGTCGCCAGCTCCTTATCAGCATATGCCTCCAAGGGCTTGCCAAAATAGCTAACGCTGCCGCCCTGCTTGGGCAAAAGGCCGCGAATCGTCTTTAAAAGCGTGCTCTTACCGGCGCCGTTGCAGCCAATAATGCCCACAATCTCGCCCGCGCCAATGCTAAAGCTGGCGTCCTTAAGCACGCACCGCTCGCCATAACCAATCTTAAGCTGTGCAACCTGTATAACTGCTTGTGCCATTTAGCCAACCACCCCTCGTTAAAAAACGCTCTTGTGCATTCTGCGCAGTAAATAAAGAAAATAAGGCGAGCCCAAAATGGCCGTCATAATGCCCACGCGCACCTCCGCCGGAGCGATAATAGTGCGGCCCAGGCAATCACAAAATACTAAAAACAGCGCGCCGCCTAAAGCGCTGGCGGGCAGCAAAATGCGGTGGTCCGGCCCCAGCAGCATGCGCATCATATGGGGAATAACCAGGCCCACAAAGCCAATATTACCGCTCACGCACACGCTGGTGGCGGTGGTAAGTGCAGCCACAAATAACAGGCCCATGCGGAACTTGAGCACCGGCATGCCCACGGCCTTGGCTTCGGTTTCGCCCAGCACGAGGATATTTAAATGCCGTGCCAATAAAAGCATGATAAAAATGCCCACAAGCACAGGCCCCGCTGCCAAATACACATGCTCCCAGCGGCGGTAATCCAGCCCGCCCACCATCCAGAACAGGTATTGCGCCAGCTTTTGTTCATTCATAAAGGTTAAAATGCCGCTCGTAATTGCACCCAAAAGCATGCCCACGGCCACACCGGCCAAAAGCAGCGTCATCACGGGGATTTTGCCATTGCGCATCGCTAAAAATACCGTGAGGCACACAGCCAAAATGCTGCCACACAGCGCAAAGGCGGGCATGGCCAGCATGCCGCTGGCTGCTTCACCAAGGGCGATGGCCACCACGGCACCGGTAGCTGCACCGGCAGAAATGCCAATAAGGCCCGGGTCGGCCAAGGGATTGCTAAAAATGCCCTGCATCACGGCGCCGCTAATGCCCAAAGCACCGCCCACGAGCATGCCCACCAGCATCCGCGGCAGGCGTATATACCAAATAACGGCCAGCTGCTCCTTGCTCAAGCTAACATCCTGCAAAAAGGGCAAGCCCAGCTGCTGCATGAGCACGGCGGCAGCACTTTGAAAGGGCACATCAATCTGCCCGATGGTGAGCGACAGGCAGCCCACCAGCACCAGTAAGCAGGCTAGCATTATAATGGCTGCTTTTCCATAGCATTTGTTCAGCATTCTGGCCACTCCTTAAATTCACATTAATAAAATAATAAGCTTATAAATCCTGCCCATATACGGCCCGCGCCAGGTCAAAGGAGGCCTCGACGATGTATTGGGATAGGCATAATAAATGCTTGGCCGCTAGGGGATAAATCGCCTGATCCTGCACAGCGCGCACCGAAGCATAGGCTGCATCATGACGCAGGTTATGCGCCAGGGCATCGGGCTCCTGGTCGGTGCTATCCACCCAACCGGAGAGGATGAAGGCATCGGGGTTGAGGCGCACAATCGTTTCCTGCGCCACCGTCACCGGCTTGTCAAAGTGCAGCTCGGCCAGCGCATTTTGCACCTGGGCGAATCTGCAAATATCATTAAACGAATGCTTGGGACTATAATAAGCACCCTTATCACTCATAAAAATTACACGCTTTTGCTTTGCGCTGGGAATATTTCCCAATTTTTGCTGCAGCTCATTAAGACGTGCATCCATTTTAGCGAGGATGTGCTGCGCGGCCTGCTCCTCGCCCACTACCTGCCCCAGCTCCTTGATGCAGGCGCGCACATCGGCCACATCATAGGGCGTTTTATACACATATACCGGCTGCTGCAGCTCGCGCAGGCTTTGGATGGTATCGGCGTTAGTAAAATCGGGTAACAGGATAACGTCCGCCTTCAGCGCCAAAATACCCTCGGGATTACTGCCGGGCTGCACGCGTCCCTGCACCGCCTTGGCCTTAACTACCGCGTTCGAAATGCCCACGTCATCCACATATGTAGTGAGCGCCACAATGCGCTTGGCAGCCACCAAATCAAGCAGGATTTCGTCCGTGCTGATGGATAGCGACACGATGCGCTGGGGCTTGTGCATAAAGGCCACCGCCGTGCCCGTAGCATCGGT
>CAMFET010000164.1 GCA_945949475.1 uncultured Phascolarctobacterium sp. | reverse complement strand
CTCTTTGCGCAAAAGCATAAATTGTTCAATTTTAATGCGATTTTGGATGCCCAAAAACGTTTCTTGAAGATTTTTGCCGGTGATTGGAAGGAGTCGCATTTAGAGGCCTGCCAGTTTGTGGAGCAGGTTTATGGTGCGCCCATTAGTCAGCCTGCTGATATTGTCATCGCTAGCTGCGGCGGCTATCCCAAGGATATTAATATCTACCAGCTGCAAAAGACCATGGACAATGCTTGGTGCGCAGTGCGCGAGGGCGGTGTAGTTATTATTTTGGGCGAATGCGAGGAAGGCAGCGGCAGTGCTGCTTTGGAAAAGGCGCTGCAGGAAAATCCTTCTCCCGATGCTATTAAGGAAGCTCTGGCACAAAAATTTGTGATCGGTGCTCACAAGGCCTTCGCTATTACTCGCCTGATGAAAAAGGCTAAGTTTATTTTAGTATCTGCATTGGATAAGAAGCTGGCCAAGGATTTGCTCTTTGAGGCCGTGGATGATGTGGATGAAGCTATTGCTTTGGCCGAAAAATATGTTGGTGACGATTACAAAATCCTTTTGATGCCCCAAGGCAGCCTGACCGTGCCGGTATTAAAAAAATAATTAGTTTCTGAGGAATTTTTCTCCCTGCTGCTTGCCTTTTACGAGGAATTCGTATATAATTATAGCGTTCTGAGGAAAGTTGTAGATTAAAGGGGAGAGCTTTTTGAATTTGGATATTGATTATAAGGCTATTGGCCTGAGAATAAAAACTGCACGCACTCGTAAGGGATTAACTCAGGGAAATATAGCCCAGCTCACCGGTCTATCCACTCCGCATATTAGTAATATTGAGACCGGAAACACCAAGCTAGGCTTGCCTACAATCATTCATCTGGCTAATGTTTTGGATGTATCTGTGGATGAGCTCTTGTGTGATAATATTCATCGCAGCGAGCAAATTTATTGTCACGAGCTATCTGGCTTGTTGCAGGATTGCTCCGTGGATGAGCTGCATATTATTTCAGAGCTGGCCAAGGTGATTAAAAAGGCCGGTATCAACAGTGCTAAAAAGGCTAGAAAGCGCCGTACTAAAGCAGAAATGGCAGCTGCACGAGCTGCAGAGGCTGCTAAAGAGCTTAGCGAAGCATAAGCTTGTAGTGCGGGGCATTCCGGCATAAATATTGATATTGCTCCTATAGCTCAGCTGGTAGAGCATCTCATTCGTAATGAGAGGGTCGCAGGTTCGAATCCTGTTGGGAGCTCCAGTAAAAACTGCCCCTAGAGTTAATCTGGGGGCTTTTTATTTTTAGTCAAGGAAGTGGTGCTGATGCGCAAGCTCCTTATCACAGGCTTTGATCCCTTCGCGCATTATCAAATAAATCCCTGTTGGGAGGTAGTAAAGGCTTTGCCGGAGCAGCTAGGTGATTTTCGGCTTACTAAGCTGCTTTTGCCCAATATTTTTGGGTTGGCGGGCCGTATGCTTTTGGAAAGGGCAGAGGAATTGCAGCCCGATATAATCTTATTAACTGGCATGGATAGTGGCAGCACGCATGTGCATGTGGACACCGTGGCGGTGAATATTCGTGATGCTTTGGTTGAGGATAATTTAGGCCGCAAGCCTTGGAACGAGCCCGTTATAGCTGGTGGACCTGATGCCTACATGGCCACTATTCCTGCTCACGAAATAGTACGCAAGCTGCAAAAGGAGCACTGCCATGTGCATTTGGGCTATGCTACGGGCGGTTATGTGTGCAATGATATTTTTTATTTGGCTTGTCACCAGTACGCCGGCACTGCTACTAAAATAGGCTTTGTACATGTGCCATTGCTGCCGGAAATGGTGTGGGATGAGAGCTTAGCCCTGCCCTTGGATGAGTCCCAGAAGCTTTTGGAAAGAATAATTTTGGCATTGGCTGAGTTAACCAAGCAGTAAATCTTATCTAATTCTTTATTGGATAGCACTGTAAACTCCATGTAAAATGTGATATAATACACTATCATATTTGAGTGGAGTTTTTTTATGCGCAGAAAGGTACTTTTTGGCTTTGATTATACGGATAGCGAGTTTATTAAGCTAGTACTCTATCTGTTCGTGGGTGGTACGGCCGCATTATTTGAATGGGGACTGTTCTATATTTTCATCAACTACCTTTTAAATGGACTGGGCTGGGGCGTAACAGCCTTAACGATGACGGCTACCGCCATGGCCTTTTGTTTATCGACTCTGTTCCATTATTTCCTGGGCAATATTTTAGTTTTTGACAGCGGCAGTCGCTACGAGCGCGGCAAGGAGCTCAGCCTTGTCTTCCTAGTGAGCATCATGGGCTTGGGCTTTAATTTGCTGCTGATGTATATTTTTGTGACACTTTTAAGCTGGGAGCCCATGCTGAGCAAGGTGCTAACTAGCTGCATTGTAGTAGTGTGGAATTATCTTTCGCGCAAGAAATGGATTTTTAGGAGCTAAAAATGGCAATTAATTACGCTGAAGTAGATAAATTTAATAAGGTTGTCATCGTCTACAATCGCAATAGTGGCAAGCAGCTTTTTGCGAGTATGATTATGAAAATCAACGAAATTTATAAAAGGCTGAAGGATGCGCTGGGCTCTAAAACAGTGGAGCTGTGTGAAATTAAGCGCTTTGACGATATCCCCGCTATTGCTGATGCTTTGAAGAGCCAGCAGGTGGATTGGGTTATCATCGCCGGTGGTGACGGCACCATTCGCGCTTTGATTGAGCAATTGGCCAATCGCAAATTCTTGCCCTATATTAGCGTTTTCCCGGCTGGCACCGTAAATTTGGTCGCTAAGGAGCTTTTGATGAGCGGTGACCCCTATAAATGGGTGAAGCGTGTGACCAAGGGCGTAGAGGTGCCTGTGTATCTGGGGCGCGCCAATGGACATATCTTCCTTACCGTTACAGGTATTGGCTTCGATTCCTTAGTTGTTGATAGTGTAACCGAAAAGGAAAAGAAGCTTTTGAATAAGCTCGCCTACGTATTGCAGGGCACGGAGCTGATGCGTAAGGAAGTGCTTTTTAACAACTGGCGCTATCGTTTTCAGGTGCGCTTTGATGAGGAAGAGGAATGGCATGAGGCTTCTTCCGTGATCGTGGGCAAAAGTCGTTACTATGCCGGACGCTATAATCTCTTCCGTGGTGCTTCATTGTCTGTTCCGTGGCTGTATACGGCGTTGTTTACAGGTGCTAAGCGTGCCGATTTTATCCGTTATGCTGCCTGTATCGCGATGGAGGCCTTGGGACTGGATAAGGATATTGTGGTGCGCAGGGCCAAGCGCTTAGAAATTCGCTGCAATGTGGAGGATTTTGCTGCCGAGCTGGATGGAGATGCCGTAACCACGGCGCCGCTTACCATCGAGCTGGAGGAAGTACCGATTAGGTTTTTGGCTTAAGATAATAGGTTTAGGCTTTTTGCTAGATAAGGGTTTGATTTAAGTGAGAAAAGTAATTAGCAAGCTGGTAATAGTGCTGTTTTTGTTAAT
>CAMFET010000163.1 GCA_945949475.1 uncultured Phascolarctobacterium sp. | reverse complement strand
CATGGAGGAAATGGCTACAGCAGGCGTCAAATTCGTGGAGTGCGCTGCAGAACTGAAGGCGTAGCTTTCACCCCGCAGTTATGCCGCCGTCCACGGTGATGATGCTTCCTGTCATAAAGCTGTTGGCTGGCGAGGCCACACTACAAATGACGTGGGCGATTTCTTCAGCGCGACCAATGCGCCCCAAAGGATAAGCCGCCGCCATATCAGCCAGCGTGTAGCCACCATTGGCATCCACCAGCTGACGAGCTAGCAGTGGCGTGTCTACATCCGCTGGGCAAACGCAGTTCACGCGAACCGCTGGCGCCAAGTCCAGCGCCAACGCTCGCGTGAGGGCCACCACCGCACCCTTGGAGGCGCAGTACACGGGGCAGCCATAATTGCCATTAACGCCTGCATCAGAGGCAATGTTGACGATGCTTCCGCCCTCGTACATCAAGGGCAAGCAAGCCTGAGTCAAAAGCAGCGTACCCTTAACGTTCGTGTCCATAATAGCATCATAATCCGCTTCGCTCATATTCTCAAGGCGCTGCTCTTCATATACACCGGCGCTGTTAATAAGGATATCAATATGTGCCTGTTGCTTCTGCAGCAGGCTTTTTTCGTGCTCACTAATTTTAGCCAGAGCCGCCTTACAGGAGCCTGCACTTGTAATATCACAAGCTACAAAAACTACCTGCTGCCCAGTTTTTTCGGCTAGCTGGCGTACAGCTGCTTCACCCCTAGCTAGGCTGCGCCCTAAAATATACACTCTTGCGCCGTCGCTGGCTAGCTTGGCTGCAGCGGCCAAGCCAATGCCGGAGCTCCCGCCGCTGATTACCGCTACCAAGCCCTGGCAACCATAATTAAGCTTGCTCATATTTCTCTTCCTCTCTAGCAATTTCCTGTGGTAGCTGTACGCTAATCGTAGTACCCTTGCCTAGCTCGCTCTCTAGGCTCAGCTCCATGTTATGGCGCAGGGCTATTTGCTTAGCGATGGCCAGTCCCAGGCCACTACCACTTTTATTCTGCTCATTACGCGCTTTATAAAATCTATCGAAGGCATGGGGCACATCCTCCGCCTTCATGCCACAGCCATGGTCGATTAGCTTTAAGCTAGTACCCTGCAGCACCACCTCGATGCTACTCCTTGCCGGCGAAAACTTGATGCTATTATGCAAAAAAATCATCAGCATCTGCCGCAAGCGACCATAATCACCATCGAGCATATAAGGCTCCTTATCCAGCTGCGCATGAATTTCGATTTCCTTTTCCAAGCCCAAGCGACGGGACCCACGCACGGCATCCTGAATAACAGCACAAAAATCCAAGGGCTCCTTTTCAATGGGGAAATCCGTATTCTGCAAGCGTGACAAATCTAGCAAATCGTTAATCAAGCGCTGCAAAAACAGGCTTTCATTATACATCTGCTCGTGAAACTCGGCCACATCCTCAGGCTCGGTCACTACACCATCACGCAAAGCCTCTAAGCTGCCCCGAATTACCGTTACCGGTGTGCGCAGCTCATGCGAAATATTGGCGATGAACTCCCGGCGTAGCTTTTCTAGCTTTTGACTTTCGGCATCGGCCAGCTGCAAGCGCTCGGCCAACACGTCCAAGGTACGAGCTAGCTGGCCCACCTCATCATTTTGCGTAACATTATTACGCACCTCATAATGACGCTCCGCCAGCTGCTCGGCATTATCACGCATAATATTTAAGGTACGAGTAAAGCGCCAGCTAAGCACCAGGCTCAAAACTATCACTAGTGCGAGCGCGGCTCCTAGGCTTATCAGCAAAATCTGCAGACCCTCCCACACTGCCTTGTTCAAGCCTTGGCGAGGCGAATGCAGAAGTACCACGGCCTTGACCTTGCCTTGAGTATCATAAACAGGCTCGCCCACGGTCAGCATAATATCATTAAGCCAAACATTGTACTCTTCTATAGTAAAGCTTTCACCCTCTGCAAAGCAATTTTCTACACGCTCCTTAATATGGCGCGGCAGCTTAGCAAAAGCTTCCTTGGGGTCCCGGGGTGGCTCTGGAAAGGGATGATTATGTTTATCATTATGCTTTTGACGCCACTGCATGCGCCGTGCCATGCGCTCCTTATTCACATTCAGATTACGCTGGCTATCCACTACCCAAACTATTTCCTGATTTAAATTATCAATAAAATTGATAAAATTACTTTTAGCTATGCCGTCCCCATGATGCTGCTCTAAAAGCGGCAAATTGGAGCTGATGGAAGTAGCAATCCGCTGCGCTTGCACACGCATGCTGCGTTGCTTACTCTCCACAATGTGCTCCTTGAAAAATTGGTAGAACACGCCCCCAATAATAAGGCCAAAAATCACCAATACGGCAGTGAAGCAAAGCATGAGCTTCAAAGCAATTTTATTTTTAAAGGGCCAGCTCATGACTTCACCTCAAAGCGATAGCCCACACCCCAAATAGTTTTAATATCCCACTTCGCATGCTCATATTTGTCCAGCTTAGCGCGTAGACGCTTAATATGAGAGTCCACAGTGCGGCTGTCGCCAAAATAATCAATACCCCAAATGCTGTCCAACAAATTATCACGACTAAATACCTTGGTATTGTTTTTGGCCAATGTCCACAAAAGTTCAATTTCTTTTTTGGTCAAGGGCACCTCCTCGCCAGCAATCTGAACCTGATACTTATCTAAATTAATAAAGAGATTATCCATGCTCAAGCTATTTTTACTAGCCAGCTCCTGGGGCTGAATGCGGCGCAGCACAGCGCGTACGCGAGCCATTACCTCGCTAGCAGAAAAAGGCTTTATTACATAATCATCGGCACCAATATCCAGACCCATGATTTTGTCATAATCCTCGCCCCGGGCCGTAATCATAATGATAGGCACCATGGATTTTTGACGCAAGCGTCGACAAACCTCAAAGCCATCCAGCTTGGGCATCATCACATCCAAAAGCACCATGACGATCTCGGTCTCCTGCTGCTGGAACAGCTCCATGGCCGCAGCACCATCCAACGCGACAAGGGGCTCCAAGCCTTCCTTTTTAGCATAGCTGGAAAGAATCGTTGTAATTTGCTTATTATCATCGGCGATTAAAATCTTCTTCATTTTAGCTTCACCTCATCAAAACCTGTTTGCTGAACCTATTACTAGTTATATTATAGCATACCAAAAAATTGTGTTGAAATTATGACGAAGCTTGATTTAAATTTTTTTGCAAAATAAGGCAAAAAATTCTCTAAAAAACATAAAAAAGTCATAATCTACCTGTACAATAAAGACAAATCAAGGGAGCAAGCTCCTGAGAGATAAAGTAAACAGCTCTAAATTCTACATTCAAGCATAAATGCAAAACAAGGAGTGACTAAAGATGTTGAACATGAAAAAAATTTTAATCGCCGGTACTGTAATGACTGCTCTGTGTGCAACTGCTTTCGCAGCAAACAACGACCAAGCTGATAAGCCCACCATGAAGGAGCGTGTGAACCGCATCCTGTGC
>CAMFET010000162.1 GCA_945949475.1 uncultured Phascolarctobacterium sp. | reverse complement strand
TCATACTAAAAATACGAATTTTAACAGGTTCCATTACCCTTCTCCGTAAACACGATAAGAGCCTGCTCCTTTTCGCCAAAAACAAAAACTATCCAGAATCGAAAGGTTACAAGCCCTGCAAGATTTTTGTCAATCTAATGCTCCCTAATACGGCATTAAAACGACCTTCATATTCTTCAATATTATATAACAGGCGCTAAAGCGCGTCAAGAAAAGTCGTAAAAAGAGTTTTAGGCCTTATTTTTTGTATTCTTATGCATTTTTACTTGTTTTAATACGCTAAAGCGGATATAATGTTAATATCTATTTATTTGGAGGGGATGTTCCATGAATTACACCGAGATATTCGTCTTTGTGGTTTACCTAGTCGGCATGATCGGCATTGGTATTTGGTTTTTCATTAAGGATAAAAATGGTGGTGAAAAAACTTACTTTTTAGGCGGCCGTGAAATGGGTCCCTGGGTTACTGGCCTCAGCGCTGGTGCCTCGGATATGAGTGCCTGGGTTTTGATGGGTTTACCTGCTTCTGTTTATGCACTGGGTTTGGGTCAAATGTGGATTGGTGTAGGCCTGCTCTTAGGCTACACCCTAAGCTGGCTTTTTGAAGCGCCTCGTCTGCGCTCCTTCTCCATTGTAGCCAAGGATTCTATAACCGTGCCCCAGTTTTTAACTAATCGCTTTTTATCCGATTCTCGTCTGCTGCAAGTTATCTGTGCAGTAGTATTTCTGATCGCTTATACTATTTATGCTGCCTCCAGCATTAAAGCCTGCGGCACCTTGTTCAACACCGTTATCGGTATGGATGCTACCATGGCCATGTATTTGGCAGCGATAATCATTGTCAGCTACACCTTCCTAGGCGGCTTTTCCGCTGTGTGCTGGACCGACTTTTTCCAAGGTCTGATCATGCTCGGTGCGCTGCTCATCGCTCCGCTCTTTGCTTCTACCTTTATCAATCCGGCAACCACTGCTGCTATTCCGGCCAATTACTGGAATCCCTACGCTGATTGGCGTGATATTGTGTCCGGTATGGCTTGGGGCTTAGGTTATTTTGGTATGCCCCACATCATCATTCGCTTTATGTCCTTGGGCAAGCAAAAGGATATGGGCAAATCTGCTGCCATCGGCATTTGCTGGACCACCTTAATTCTGCTCTTTGCCGTTTTGGTGGGTGTTATCGGTCGTATGTTCCTTGGCTTTGACGAAACCATCAGCAAAAACTCCTTGGTTTTCATTGCCATGGTACGCCAAATCTTCCCGGCTTTGATTTCCGGCATTTTGCTTTCTGCAGTTTTGGCAGCTTCCATGAGTACTGCCGATAGCCAGCTTTTGGCTGCAGCCTCTTCCTTTGCCAGCGATGTTTATAAGCCCTTAGTGCGCAACAACAAAGCTTCCGATAAGGAAATGCTTTGGGCAGGCCGCTTTGTGGTTTTGGCCATTTCCTTAACCGCGCTGTATTTAGCAGCCAACCCCAACGCTGGCTCCATTATGGCGCTCGTTTCTAACGCTTGGGGCGTGTTTGGTGCGGCCTTCGGTCCTGCCATTTTGCTCAGCCTCTTCTGGCGTCGCTTCACCTTCCAGGGTGCTGTTGCAGCCATTGTCGTAGGTGCTGTTGTGGATATCGCTTGGTTTACCTTCCTCTCCTCCACCGGCATTTATGAATTGCTGCCGGGCTTCGTTGCTAGCCTGCTGGCTGGTATTGTAGGCGCACTGATGAGCCCTGCTCCCTCCGACAAAGTTATCGCTCTTTACGACGAAGCAATTAAATTCGAGGACTAATTAGATTTCCACAAGTCCTAAAGATCAAAAGATAGCGGCAAGGCGTTCAGTCTTGCCGCTTTTTTTACAAGCCCGCTGAAATCATGTATAATGTAAGCATCTACAATCATGCAAAGGAGCTTCGCTATGTTCACACCCTTTTTAACCATCGCCTTTTGGTACTGGCTCTATAACCAACTCTTCTTTTTGTTGGGCTCCCTAGCTTTCGTGCTAGTACTTTTCGTAACAGGACTCATGCAGCTAGGTGCCCTAGATACCGTGTTTAGCTTTATTCTAGATATGGCAATTCTGCGTCTGCTCTATCGTTGGTTTGGACGCTTTTACTGGCGCAGCCGCTTAGAGGAGGTGCGTACCACGAGCACTAAGCTTGCTCAAGCTGCCCTGTTTCCCATAATTGCTGGCTGCATTGTGCTCACACTGTGCTTTGCGCTGGCCGGTGGTAACCATAAGGAAACAATGCTCGGCATGCCCTTTTTGGCGGTGGTCAATTTAAGCTTTTCTTATTTGCCCTTAGCGAGCAGCGTGTGGACGATGGTAATCATTGCCATTGCCTTTAATCTGATAACACTGGGCTGCTTTTGGAGCTATTGCGAAAAGTATTCCAGTCTAGTGCTACCGTTAAAGCAAATGCTGTATTATCTTTTGCTGTGCTTTTTGCTATGCACGATGGTGATTTATTACTTCACCCTTAAAGCTCTATAAAAACTGAAATAGATTTGAGAAAAAACCTCGTAAGCCTTAATGTGAGTACTTCACAAATAAGCTTACGAGGTTTTTATTACTCCTTTGTTGTCTCCTATATAAAACTAAACATATTAAATAACTATCCCTTGCGACAGGAAGCGCATTGATAGCACATTTCCTTACGGCAAGCGCAGTGCCAACTCATTCAGCAGCTGCTTGCGTTCCCGCCAGTCAGGCTGCAGCTTATCTAGCCAAGCGTAAAATTTAGCGCTATGATTTGCTTCAAAATAATGACAGAACTCATGCACAATAATATATTCTATGACCCTTTTAGGGAAGAAAACCAGCTTGGTATTCAAGGTCATGATATGCTTGGGAACATTCCAAGAACCCCAGCGCGTTTTCATATCGCGCACCTTTAGCTGTGGAACCGGAACATTAAACTCACGCAAATTGAAGCATACGTTCATAACCAAATCGAAAAAACAGTAGCCAGCTAAATTTTTTATAATTTGCATTATGAGCTGATGTTGCTGTGAAATGTTATTGATATCAGGCTGCATAATCGTAATAATACCATCTTTAAAAGCAACTTTAGGTAAAACACCTTCAATGATACGTAAAGGTATCACAAACTCACCCAGCCTTAGCTGCTGTTTTTCAATACATAGCAAATCCTCCAAGGCTACCTTTTGGCTTTGTCGTTGCTCCTGCTTAGTCTGAAGCTTTTGCTTACTCTTAGCAATCCTCTCTGCATTAGCTAGCACTAACTCATCAATATATTTTTTGCTAGTTCCCAATGGTGCAGAAATACTAACTCTGCCATTAGCATAAACATGAAGATTAATGTTTTTAATACTCTTAAACTCCAGCTGATAAGCAATTTCTTTACCATTATAGTGCACTGTACGCTCAAGTATTTTTCCCATTTCTATCCTCAAACAAAACATTTCTACAGTACAAAAACAGAAAAAGAGTAAATATACTATCTCGGAGCGAATAGAAATTTTAGCTCAC
>CAMFET010000161.1 GCA_945949475.1 uncultured Phascolarctobacterium sp. | reverse complement strand
AGCAGAACGCTTACCATACTGGTTAAAAGCACGGCACAGAGCATCCGCTTCTTCTATTCTACTGCAGAAAACGAGGCCCTTAATACGACCTTGGTCACATCCATAAAAATCTGCATAGTGCAAGATATGCTTTACTCGTTCCTCTGAAACAAGGCGATTAAAATCGGCATGGTCATCTAACAGTTCACCATTAACCGTAATTTCGCTCACACCATGATAGTGAAATGGAACTAGCATATTCTCTGACAGGGCCTGATTAAGCCTAATCTCATAGGCTATATTATAATTAAAATCATTAAATATATCATAGCCGTCGGTTCGCTCAGGTGTAGCTGTCATGCCAAGGAGAAATTTTGGACGGAAGTATTTGAGAATCTTTTGATAAGTATTAGCCCCTGCGTGATGAGCCTCATCCACGATAATATAGTCAAATTCATCAGGTGCAAAAGCATGCAAATTTTCCTCTTGATTTAAAGTCTGTACAGTAGCAAAAAGATAATCTGCATCCGTGTTTTTTACTCCGCTTGTATATAATCCCATTGTAATATGGGGATCTATAATTTGGCGAAAGCTCTTCAAGGAGTTTCGAGCTATCAAGCCACGATGAACAATAAACAGGCATCTCTTTGGATTAACCGCACGCACATCAAAAGCAGAAAGGAAAGTTTTGCCAGTACCAGTAGCAGAAATCAAAAGCGCTCTATCCTTGCCCTCTTTACGCAGACGGGCAATATTATTTAAGGCTGCAACCTGCATTTTATTGGGATTAATTTTATAAAGATTAAAGACTTTAGTAGCAGCAATGTTGCGCTGGCTTCTAGCTTCCTTATAAATCTTTTCATAGGCTTGAATCCACTCTTCTGTGACAGGTGTTGCATCCTCCCAAGCTTTATCTAACTCAGCTTGCATCTGCTTAATTAACGCACCATTTTTCATAGAAGATAGGCGCACATTCCATTCCCTGTTAATAGTCAAAGCGCTTTGGGTAAGATTGCTACTGCCAATAATCATCGTGTAATTATCTTCTGTTTTATCGGTAGCATTCTTATGGAACAAGTAACCTTTTGCATGAAAATTATAGTCAGAAGTAATGATTTTTAGCTCTAGATTGGGAAAAGCCAGTAAACGACGCAAGGCTCTCGGCTCAGTAAAATTCTGATATTGAGACGCAAGTATCCTACCCTTAATGTTTTTATCCTGTAACTCCTTTAATGTATCAATTAAGCAGGCAATGCCACTATTGGTAACGAAGGCCACAGAAAAGAAAAAATCATCACAGGCTTCTAATTCCAAAGTAAGATTTTCTAATACCTTAACCTGCTTTTGCTGGTTATTAGTCAAAATCTTAGGCAGAAAGCGTTCGTCTGTTTCAATATTTAAATCAATGAAGCCAGCCTCTAAATATAGAGCTAATTCACTACTGTTCACGATAACATACTCCTATTTACGATAGTGCTCTTCTAATTTTTTAACAATGGGCCAGTCTGCTGGTGCCCAATCCAAAGTATGCATTTCTTCTGGCAGCATCCATTTGGCATCCACGTGTTCTTTTACAACGAATTTGGGATGAGCCAATTTGCACAAATAACAGTGCATAGTGATGGCAAAATCTGGATAGGTATGATGAATAGTCATAAAATAATCATTTTCAGCAATTGTAATATGCATATCCATTTCTTCCCGCAGCTCTCGTTCTAATGCGGTATGGTTTTCTTCCCCTTCCTCAACCTTGCCACCAGGAAATTCATATTTATAGCTTACATAATCAAATTTTCCTTTATTACGCTGCATGCAGAGAATTTTCCCCTCATGCTCAATAATAGCAGCTACAACTTCATAATGCTTCAATTTACTCGCTCCCTTCATGATAAATCTATTATACACCGATTTTTTGTAATTTACATCATTTAGTGCAAACTTACCTTGATAAATGCTAAGGAGCTGCATCCGTACAGATACAGCTCCTTTTTAAGCATAATCGGTTTTCTGGTTCACATGACATTTTACTCAAACCCTTCTTCACTCACAACAGTTATCGGCACAACTTCAATAAAATAATCCTTGTTCACGGCCTCCAGCTTGCTGTTACTTTCATCCAACAGCTGTTCTAATAAAGCTTCATTTTCAACATCACATTCTGTAATATGTTTCCCAAGTATTTCTGATAAAAGCATTGCAACTCTGCCAGCATCAACCTCGTATTCATCAATTTCCAAGTCCAATTCTTTAGAAAAGTCTTTGCCAATAAATTTTAAACAAGAATACTTTTCATTTTCAGCAACTCCCAATAATGTTAAATACTTAGGATTATAAGCATGCACATAATAATGCGTCTCTTCTTCTGCCAAGAAAGCAAAGTCTATGCGTTCTGCACCATTCAAATTGCCATATAATTTATCTAAAACAAATCGCCACATTTTAGGCATTTCCACCCAAGCCGTGCATGTAACAGCAGTAAAATAATGATATTCCTCTACAGCAGTTGTATTGAGCTTACCATGTTCTATCTCTCTTACTTCATCCAGTGTTCCTCGATAACGCAAAATATCATCAACCTTTGCCAAATCAATTCCTGCATTAACAAGGATATTACCTAACCAAGAAGAGCTGCCTTCCCATCCCTCAGGCCATAACGAAGGACTATTTAGCCATTGACAAAGCTTGTCATGAAAATCTTTAATTATACACTCGTCACGAGCATAGAATACATAATCTGTTCTAGTCCAATTAGGCATCTCTTATCCCTCCAAAGCGCTTTTAATCATATTATACCGGAAGATACTCTTTCTGTCCGGCCCTACGCTTCCACAAACCAAAGCCCTTTAACCTCAAAAATAGCGCGTTGCCTTCCGCAAATAGTACACAAATAACGTGTGCCAAAACCACCTGTTTTCAAAGCAGGTGCTTGTCTTATATCTAGAATTTTATCAATTTCAAACCGTCGGCCATCCGGCCACAAGATAGTCCTTGGCAGCACTTTACCATTGGCCTTATGTTCTACTAAAACGTCTAAATTAATTCTACCCACAAACACCACGCCTTTCTATAAAAATTGTGTTTGTTAATATTATAATATGTTCTTTTTAATTTGGCAAGCAAAATCGCAAGGAAGTCGTCTAAGGCCTCTACTATAAGCATGTCTAACCGATGTGGCAGAACCCGTCTACATCCGTCGCGAATAAGCTGCAGGAAAGCAAATATTCTTTGAATAGCATTTTGTTTATAGCTAGCTCCTCTCCACACCGCATAGCCATTAATTTACACTAGGGCAGAGAGTACAGACTGATCATATTTTGTATTTTTTACAACTACAAATATAGTAAAATTTAATTACTCCCGTGAATATACCGAAAAGAATGTTTGTTATTAACCAAAAGAGCTTTACCAAAAACGCTAGAAAAATAAGCGCCCCGGCGTAGCGAGAAATATGATTACCACAATCATCACTCACCGCGCTGGGGCGCTTCTGCATTACTAAATGATTAACTTAGGCCACTACTGCCTCAATACCGTT
>CAMFET010000160.1 GCA_945949475.1 uncultured Phascolarctobacterium sp. | reverse complement strand
CTTATCCTGAGCCCTCCGTGCCCCGCCTGACCATGTTTGCTGTGCCGGTGGACCGTGCAGCTCTGGCAGAAAAGCGTGCTAAGGGTGTGAACGTGATTACCGAAAAGGACGAGCGTTGGAGTCGCTGCGATGTAAACACCCTGAACCGTCTGCCCGAGGTTGTGGCTAAGCAAAAGGCTACCATTAGTCGTGCCTATGATGCACTCTTTGTACGTGATGGCAAAATCACCGAAGCCACCGAAGCAAGCTTCTTTATTTATAAGGATGGTGTGCTGTGGACCCATCCCGAGAATAATTTTATCCATAAAAATGTAGTACGTCGTCTTTTGATGGAGCGCCTGTCCAAGGACCTCGATTTGCAAATCATCGAGCGTGCCTTTGACAAGGACTTTGCCCTGAAGGCTGATGAAGCCTTTTTGTGCGGCCCCCGCTGCGAGTTTATGCCTGTGACCAAAATTGACCGTGGTTTTGTGAACGGTGGTAAGGTGGGCGAGCTGGTGCCCAAGCTGCAGGAGGCTTATGCTGCTTTTGTGGCTAAGGAATGCCCTGCAAAGCATGCATAATCGCCAACTGGCGCGGGGTGCGCTGCTCATTGCTTTGGCATTGGCGCTGCAGGGACTGCGCTTAGTAGTACCCTTGCCCCTGCCTGTATCAACCTTCCTGATTGGTACGCTGGTGCATATGATGCTTACGCTGACCCTGCAGCTAAACGGCAGGAGCACGGCCTTACTTTTAGGGGCTTTGCTGCCTGTGACTGCTTATTTACAGGGACAATTAGCTGTACCTCTTTTATTACCTGTGGTATGGCTGGGCAATACTGTTTTTGTGCTGGCGTTAGCCACATTGCTGAACAAAAAATGGCTGTACTTACTGCTGCCACCGCTGGTAAAGGCGGTGCTGATGCTGGCAGGAGCTTGGCTGGTGCTAGAGCTGCTGGCTTTGGAGCAGCTAAATGTGCGCAGAATGCTGTTATTCGCTATGAGCGTGCCCCAGCTTGTAACCGGCATTGCTGGCATTGCGCTGGCTAAGGCGTTATTAAGGCGCTTGCGCAATGTATAATCTTAGGCGAAGAGCGTCTGCTGGGCGGGCGCTTTTCTTTTTTGTGAAGAAGTTGTTAATAGTGGCAATTTTCTAGTTTACAAAACCCAGTAATTGGTATAATATATATGGAAATAGTAGAGATTGACGAGGGGGTCATCAAAATTTTAGAATTCCAAAAGGTTACTTTGGCTCAAAAGCCATTGTTTGAAAGCTATATATCCAAAAGTCATCAACGGGGCAGTGAGTGTGCCTTTTCCAATAACTATGTATGGCGTGACTGCTACCATATTTATTGGTGTGTAGCTCACGATTTTTTGCTGTACAAGGTGCGTCGTAATAATGTCGATTTTTATTTGCAGCCCTTCGGTGGCAAGGATGAGGATTTGCCACGTTTAATTGAAGAGATTCGCGAAAGCAATGGCGGTCCTTTTGAGATGCATGGTATTTATGATTTTACCAAGGAGCGCTTTGAAAAGGTTATGCCCGGTCTGGAATATATTGAGGATAGGGATAACTGGGATTATGTTTATTTGCGCGAAAAGCTGGCCACTATGGGTGGACGCAAGCTACACGGGCAAAAGAATCATTATAACGCTTTTTGCAAGGCGCATCCAGATTTTACCTATGAGCCCATCACCTTCGCCAATATGCGCGAATGCCTGGAATTTGGTGAAAAATGGTGCAACGAGCATAAGGCGGAGGACCCGAGCCTGGAGTGCGAGCTGTATGCTATCCAGCAGGCCTTTCTGAGCTTTGAGCAGCTGGAGCTACGCGGTGGAGCAATTCGCTTTGATGGCAAAATCCAAGCCTTTAGCTTTGGTAAAAAGATTAATGAAGATACAGCGGTGCTGCATGTGGAGAAGGCGGACCACAATGTGCGTGGCCTGTATACCGCTATTACTAAGGAGTTCGCCGCTCATGCCTGGGATGATGTCATTTATCTCAACCGCGAGGAGGATATGGGTATTCCGGGCTTGCGCAGCGCTAAGGAAGCGCTGCATCCTGAGTTTATGGTGAAGAAATATAATGTCTTTTTTAAATGAGGTGAAGCATGATTTATCGTGTGGTTAACGCTGAGCGCATGCCCCAAGTGGAGGAGCTGTGGGATTACTGCTTTGAAAAGCGTCAGGATCCATTTTTCCAGTATTACTTTAATGAATATGTTGGCAAGAATAATATGGTAATTGGAGGTTTTGAAAAGTTTGGTCCCGAGGATGCTGAGGGCAAGCAACGTGAAAAGCTGCGCACCATGGTGCATGTGAATCCCTATATGCTACGTATTCGTGGCGAGGAGCAGCTGACGCCCTATTTAGTGGGTGTGGCTACTGCACCGGAGGCACGGGGGCAGCACGCCTTTGGACCGCTTTTGACGACAACCTTTGATGTGTTGCGCTCTGAAGGCTTTACCTTTGCCACATTGATGCCGATTTACGCAGGTATCTATTTGCCATATGAATTTGCTTATTGCTACTATGGCTTGCAATATAAAATGAAGCTGGCTGATTTGGGCCGGGAGCTGGCCCAGGCTAAGGGCAAGGAGTTGGCGGTGGAGCGGATGGAGCTCAGCAAGGAGCTTTTGGCACCGCTATACGCCAAACTGACATCAAATTACAATGGCGTGCCTATGCGCACCGACTTCCAGTGGCAAAAGCTCTTAACAGTGCACGGCTTAGAGGGAATGCAGTGTGCCGTAGTCTATCGAGCAGGTGAGGCCTGCGGGTATATGTTCTATTATCTTAGCGAGGGCTGCTTTACTGTCCACGAGCTTTTGACAGATGGGGCAGATGCCCGCAATCGTTTGCTGCAATATGCAGCCATGCACCAAAGCTCCGCTACAGATTTTTCTTGGTTAGCACCAGCTTGGGATAAGACGTATTTAGGTTTTGCTGACCAAGCCCTGTCACCTCAGCTACGCCCCTTTATGATGGCTCGCTGTTTGGACGCGCGCAAGGCGCTGGCAAAGCTGGCGGTGCCTAGTGGGGCTTTAACTGGCAGTGTGGTGCTGCTGTTGACGGATAAGGTAATCGACAGAAATAATCATCTGCTGAAGCTGTATGTTGAAGCTGGCTCTATTGAGGTTAAGACTACGATTGAGCAAGAGGAAGTAATTATGGATATGGGCACCTTTACCCAGCTGTATTTTGGGGCCTTTAGTGCTACGGAGCTTTACGAAGCAGGACGTATTCGGGTGAAGACCGGGGCGGCGGATAAGCTGGAGCTGTTGGACAGCCTTTTTCCCAAGCAGCGTAATTTCATAAATGAGTATTTTTAATGATTTACTGGCTGTGAGCATTCATGGCCAGTTTTTTAATAATATTTATGGGTATAATCTTTTTTTGGTTTGTCAACTGATGATTTTCTTATAGAAGGATGATTGAAATTCGTAATAAGCAATCAGCATGTTCGCGGTGACTTTTCATACGCTCATTTCGTGGGGAACAATAAGAACTCTGCGGGGTACTATTTGTCTCGCA
>CAMFET010000159.1 GCA_945949475.1 uncultured Phascolarctobacterium sp. | reverse complement strand
GTCCTGCTTCAATTGATCATATAAACCCTGATAAGTAAGCTGGGGGCTGCCACCAATATGCACAATACCATCGGTATAGCCTTGGATAACACTGCCACCAGCATTTAGGTTAACCTCTTTACCGGTAATGGCCACTGCTTCCTGCACAGTTTCGCCCTGTACAACAATGTTATTGTTTGCACTTGTAATATTAACATTGCCAACATTATTAATAATATTTCCCTGCACCTGAATATTAGCCAAGGGCAAATACTGTCTTGTAGTTGTTTCCCCAGGCACTTTGAATTCAATCTTGTCCCCATTATAATTACCATTAATATTAACAGCACCTGCACCGGCATTATCTACAGTGTTAATAATATTAAAGCCAGCAGTAGCACTTTCATTGAGAGCGCTAATCTTATTATTGATATCTGCAGTGCTAGAGGCTGTCATCTCCTGGTTATTATAAATCAAGAGACCACCCTCAGCATCCACAGTAATTTCGTTAACCTTTAAAAGCAGATTAGTATTGTTGGTAATATTAATGCCATCAACGCTCTGTGCCTTTAAAACGCCTGTATTATCACTGCTCTTTAAGTTAGAGGTATCCACAGTAATATTACCGCCAGACACGAGCAGCTCCGGTGTTTCCACATAGTCCACCTTCATATTAGCAATAAGCACAAGTTCAGTAGAACCATTGGCGCCCGTTTGCACCTCAGCCAAGCCCATTGCTAGCATTTCCGCACGCAAGCGCTCTGCTTCAGCCTGATAACCAAGATAAGAAGGAGAATATGTAATACTACCATCGGAATTCTTAACGTTATCGCTTTCATACTCACTCATGAGACAGAGCACATCATTATAGCGCTCCATCAGCTCATTGGCATAGTTCTCCCTACCAAAGATCAGGCTGTCCACGGTCAAGCCACTGCTGCTATCGGCTGTTACAGTGCTATTAGCCCGCACTTGAGCTTCACTTAAAGCTCCACCATCTACACCAACTACTGCATCACGTTCCGCAGAAACGAATCCAGGAACTACAGGATCATCAAGAACAACAATATCACCTGTATGACCAATAATAATATCCACCTTATTGGCCACACCGGCCACTACACTGCCATTAATATTGACATAGTTATTAGTAGTCTTATTATCCATGGTTTGGCCGCTATCGGTAGTAACGTAGCCGCCATCCACATCACTGGAGCCCCAACCAGTATAACGGCAGGAATAAATTCTTGCCATTTCTCGACCTGTATCAGCATACAAATTGGTATGACGAGCACTACCGCTAGAGCTACCATTATCTATAGTAATTTGATTGTTTTGCGTAACAGCATTATTAACCGTAGGGTCTAAAACCACAGGAATCAAGGAAGCATTAAAATCGGATGCTTCCGCGTCCAAATCAAGCGTAGCTACATTGCCATTCAAAAGCTTGCCCGCATATAGATTAATATCCCTTGCGCTGTAAAGAGAGCTATTGCCATTCACCTTGATGGTATTGGTACGAGTAATGGCATTAGTAATATTGGCATCCGTACTATTCGCAAGGTTAACCGCAGGGGAAACCTCAGAATAAGCATATAAATTCAGCTTAACATCATCAGCAGCTGATAAGGTAAGGTCTTTACCAGTTTTATTAACCTTCAGAATGCTGTTATTTACAGCAACCTCATTGTCATTCTCAACACTATTTTCAACATTAGCCGCGCAGCCAGAAATTAGGCCTGTGGAATAGATATAGCCGCTAATCTTTAAATTATCATTGCTATATCCGGCGATATCGATTGCACCATTATTACTAATCAAGGTGCTGTTATTTACAGTAACCTTCGCTGCAGAGCGCATTTCATTATCCACGCCAGCGGTGTTATCGCCAATAATTCCGCTGCCCTGGCCATAAATCATTTGCTCAAAGCCTTCTTTATTATTAGTGGTCACATAATTTGCGGCCAATAATCGCAAATCGCCAGCACTAGTTAAGCTTGCTCCATCAGCCTTGATATTCGTATTGCTTGCAACACTATTTTTGACAGTAGCATCGCCACCACCGGCAACAGTCATGCTTAAGGCATCAGCCATCAGATTCAAGGTATCATTACGCTGAGCATTGGTAATTAATTCGCCGCTAGCATTAATCTTGCCGCTCAAATTAACAGTAGTGCTGCTATTAGACTCATGCTCTACCCGAGCAGCGAAGGGAGAAATCTCCAGAATGCCTACATCTGTACCAACTGCTTTTGCATCAACAGCACCACTATTGATAGCATTGATTTCCAGATCCCTAGCATTCAAGCCCGTAGTTCCCGCAGCAACAGTTATGCTCACCTTACTCTTATCATGAGTTTGGGCAAAGTTATTACCACTGCCAGCAACGCCCACGTTCACAGAATGAATATAAGCATTAGAATCAGTCAAATTCTTAGCACTAATAATAGCATCGCTAAAGCTGCTACCATTAATAAATCTTACTGCCCCTACATTTAGGGCTGTATTCATTTCGTTAAAGGTACGCACCTTATTAACAGTGATATCGCCAACAGTAACGCTTACAGCATGACTTGTTGCTTCGGTAGTATATTTACCATCGTTTGCTTCACTACCGCTTTCCGCCAGCAGCTCCACTGCCAAAGCATCAAAGGTATTTTTATCTTTAACTATAAGTTCTGCCCCACCGCTAGCTTTAGAAGATACGATAGTGCCTCTACCTATAAGAGCACCTGTATCCACTATCGTAGCATCATTTTTTACAGTGGGGTTATTGATAGCCTGTACAGCAATCTTAGCAGCCTTAAAGTTATTATTGCTCGTACCATTACCAAGATTAAGGCTGGTTGTAGAAGCATCCTCGCCCTCTAAAATCAGGCGACCACCACCAATAGCAACTACAAGTACATTATGTCCGGAATTATCGATGTTAGTATTATTGACTGCGCTAATAGCTAAAGGTGAAGTATCGCTGTCTTCACTTACCGCTAGTTTAGCGCGCAAGCTGCTGCCATTAATGGTAACGACATTGCTACCACTATGCTTAAGATATCCGGTGGTATCCATATAGCCTGTCATTCCTATAGGCACTGTACCCACAGAGCCAACTAAGCTGCTATTGGTGATGGATGCAATGTTAACAGTCCTACCCAACAATTCGCTGTTTTCTACCAACAGGCTTTGATGCTCAGTGACATTGACATGATTAGTAGCCACGCCCACAACAGCAATGGATGCCTGAACCTGCTCCAAGGTGTTGTTAACATTATTGGTCGCAGTGGCCTGCACATTTACATCTCGCGAAGCAGTCAGTTTACTGTTACCTCTTACAGAGGTGCCCACTCCCACATTACTTTGAGCAGCAGTCCCCTTATTCATCGTAGTGCTAGCATAAGTCAAGCCAGAGACATAGTTTTCCCTTAAGGAATCAATGGTCTCTTTATTACCAACGAGGCCATTATTTACCATGCCCTGCACCGCAGTAGTGGAAGCTGTGCCAGTTTGTTCAGTACCATCTTGGGCATCACCACGATAATAAGCATAGCTATCG
>CAMFET010000158.1 GCA_945949475.1 uncultured Phascolarctobacterium sp. | reverse complement strand
GCTAAAATACCCTTAGCCTCCTTAGCATCATCCACCAAGAGATCCACCAGCATCATAGCGAAAGCCTTGGCCGGCAGCAGCACTGCTGCTTCAAAATCCACCACATGGAAGCCACCGGTGTGCAAAAGGCCGTCGGTGCCGCCGATGAAGGGATGAATAACCGGCATCAGATGGGACACATCGCCCATATCAGTAGAAGCGCTAAAATGACCTGCATCCTTAATATCCACACCAGGATAAGCCTTGCGGGAGTTTTCTACCATCAGCTCATTCATGCGACGGTTGCAATTTAATGGCATCATACCCGGCAGGGTAACAATCTGCGTCTCAGCGCCGATAGCGTCGCCACCAGCCTTCAAGGCTGCATCCACACGGCTGTGAGTGCTGTCGATGGCCTGCATCGTTTTAGCGCGCACATACAGCTCCATGCGCACATCCGCAGGCACGGAGTTGACGAAGTCGCCGCCCTTAGTGATGATGGGATGCACGCGCACCACATCCTGCTCGCGGAAGGTTTCGCGCAGCGCGTTGATGCCCATTAAGCCCAGCATCGCAGCGTTCAAAGCGTTGATGCCCTCATGCGGCGCATCGGCAGCATGCGCAGTTTTGCCAATATAGCGCACGGTCTTGCCCACAAAGCCATTGGAGCTATCGCCGATAGAAACGGTGGGACGGGGCATATTTTTATCCGCATGCATTTGCATTGCCATATCAATATCGTCGAAAGCGCCTTCGTAAATCAGCTGGCCCTTGCCGCTCAAGAAATGCAGCTTGCCAGCCTCCAGCAGCTTTTTGCGATATTCAATTTCGATATATTCTTCAGCAGGCACGCCAAAGAAAACTACATCACCAGCCAGCTCCTTGAGCACGCCGGACTTCATAATGCCGCAGGCAGCGCCCAGCATCGTGGCGATTTGCAAATTGTGACCGCAAGCATGCGCAGCACCGGTCAGCGGGTCGGCCTTGGCGCTTTCGGGACAGCCCACAGCGTCCAGCTCGCCTAAAACAGCAGCGGTGGGACCTGGCTTACCTCCATGAGCACGGCCTTTGACGCCGTTAATGGCAAGGCCCGTTTGCACATCGAGGCCCAGCTCGCGCATAAATTCCGCTACCTTGGCAGAGGTCTTAACCTCCTTAAAGCCCAGCTCCGGCTCATCGGCAATACCATCGGCAATCGCCTTAATCTTAGCAGCGGATGCGTCAATTGCAGCGCACACCTGCTGTTTTAACAATTCTTTATCCATTTACAATTTTCCTCCTCATATCTTGTACATATTACCCTAATAAAAGTAAAGATTTTCTAGTATATTTGTTTTTATTATAGCACAGAGCACAAAATTGTCAAATTCTTCTCTAGTGTTTTACTAGATTTTCACCAATGATTGCATTTTTTTATTTACCTCTTGCACCGACTATGGTATCATATAAAGATAGCATTCACATGTTATGCTTATATACTAAAAGAAAGGAGTCTTGACATGTTTGCTCAGATAAAAAAAGACATTGATTCTATCATGCTGCGCGACCCCGCTGCAAAAACAAGACTGGAGGCAGCACTCTGTTATCCGGGCCTGCATGCAATTTGGCTCCATCGCATAGCTCACCATTTTTATTTAAAGGGCTGGGTAGTTTTCCCCCGCCTCATCAACACCTTTTCTCGCTTTTTAACCGGCATTGATATCCATCCCGGTGCTAAACTGGGCCCCGGTCTCTTTATCGACCACGGCATGGGCCTGGTTATCGGCGAAACAGCCGAGCTTGGCAGCAATGTTACCCTCTATCAGGGCGTAACCTTGGGCGGTACGGGTAAGGAAAAGGGCAAGCGCCATCCCACCATTGGCAATAACGTGGTTGTTTCCAGCGGCGCCAAGGTTTTGGGCTCCTTCAAGGTGGGCGACAATTCCAAAATCGGCAGCGGCAGCGTGGTGCTGAAGGAAGTTCCCCCCAACTCCGTAGTTGTTGGCGTTCCCGGCCGTATTGTAACGCGCGACGGCGTAAGAGTTAACGCTGCTGACGAAGAAAGCATGATTGACTTGAACCATGATAAGCTGCCCGACCCGGTTGCTGATTACGAAGAGCTCCTCGCCAAGCATATGGAAGAAATTAACGGCCGCTTAAAGGAGCTGGAGCAGCTGATTCATGCAACCCAAAGACAACAGCAATTGCAGCAGGAGCAACAGCTGCATCAAAAATAATTTGAGTGTTTTAAAGAGGTAAGATTATGAGCAGAGTAATGACCACCGTCGAAGCCATTCAGGAATCCCGTCGTTGTTTAAATTGTGCTCGGCCGCTGTGCCGCACAGGCTGCCCCATTGAGAATAATATTCCCGGCTTTATCCGCGCTTTGAGCGAGGGTAATATTGGCATGGCCTACGAAATCATTTCCGAGCGCAGCAATCTGCCCGCTATTTGTGGCCGCGTGTGCCCCCATGAGCGCCAATGCGAGGCCCATTGTGTTTTGACGAAAAAGAAATGTGGTCTCGAAATCGGCAGCTTGGAAATGTTTATTGCCGATTTTGCACACAAGAACGATTTAAAGCCCGCCCATCCCTCCAGCAAGCTGCGTGGCAAGGTGGCCGTTATTGGCAGTGGCCCCGCTGGCCTGACTGTG
Source organism: uncultured Phascolarctobacterium sp. (assembly GCA_945949475.1). Taxonomy (GTDB): domain Bacteria; phylum Bacillota; class Negativicutes; order Acidaminococcales; family Acidaminococcaceae; genus Phascolarctobacterium_A. Next base: position 923 of record CAMFET010000158.1, on the reverse strand, counting down.
GCTGGCGACTTGGCTAAGATGGATTTTGATGTGACCATTTTTGAAGCCCAAAGCGAGCCCGGCGGCGTTTTGCTCTTTGGTATTCCCGAGTTCCGCCTGCAAAAGGACGTGGTGCGCCGCGAAATCACCGAGCTGCAACACATTGGCGTGGAGATTAAGACGAACCAGCTGGCCGGTGTGGACTTCACTGTGGACGATTTATTCGCGCAAGGCTATGATGCGATTTTCATGGGTACTGGTACCTCCCTGCCCCGCACCTTGGACATTCCCGGCAAGGAGCTGAGCGGCATTTTGACTGCCACCTATTTCTTGCGTATGGTGGTTTTGGCCAATGAGGGCAAGCTTGATGCCAGCGAAACCCTGCTCCACACCGGCGACAACGTTATCGTTGTTGGCGCCGGCAATGTGGCCATGGACGCGGCCCGCACGGCAGTGCGCCGCGGCGCTAAAAACGTAACCATCGTCTACCACAAAACCGAAGCCGAGGTCAGCGCCTTCCCTTCCGAATACGAAGCCGCTGTGGCCGAAGGTGTACAGTTTAAATTTTTGAGCCAGCCCATTGCTTACTTTAATAAGAAGCAGATGCGTGCGGTGAACAAGGTGCGCCGCCAATCCACCGAGGCGGACGAAACGACCTTGGCGGGCCTCTTAGTGCAAAACATCGTGAAAACCGATGAGGGAAAATTTGTGGCCGAGGGTGGACAAGAAGTGCTGCCCTGCGATTGTGTAATTTTGGCCGTGGGCCAAAAGCCAGCAGCACGCATTGTATCCACTACCAAGGGCATCCAAGTGGACGAGCGTGGCTTTGTCATCACCCGCGAGCGCCCCTACGGCATGACCACTCGCGCTGGCGTTTTCTCCAGCGGTGATGTGGTACACGGCCCTGCGACCGTTGTCCTCGCCATGAAGGAGTCCAAAAAGGT
>CAMFET010000157.1 GCA_945949475.1 uncultured Phascolarctobacterium sp. | reverse complement strand
TTTTCTTTTTTTAAGTAATGCATCTCTCTTGTTGTGTATTCTAAATCTTCTATTGTGCTATAAATGTATTCAAATTCATCTTTGTTAATAGTATAAGTACCTTTAGCACCAAAAAAACCTCTATTCTCAGGAGTATTACTCAACACATCAAGGCAATGCCCCGTCCGTGTATTTTTTAATATATACCCTTGGGGCTCTGCGCATAACAGATGATCCTGCAATTTTTCCAATTTTTTTTCGACCTCGGCTGTTTTGGCTTCGGCTTGCATTTTGGCATCCCTAGCACGCTGTAAATCGTCCTCTAAGGCTTCTATTTGCTTAAACGCTACCTCTGCCCTCTGTTCAGCCTTTTTGAGCCGTTCTTGGGCCTGTGACGCTTTGTAATCGTCCATTTCTAGGCCCGTCTTACTCTTGTGTAAACGCTCTGTATTTATCTCAACCCCATATTGCCTACAAAGATTTTCAAAATGCCTTCGGCATTGGGCAGTATACTCCTGCTTGGCATTATCATACCTCGTTCCTTTTTTGCTCAAGCCTATGCCCATTTGCTTTAGGGCACGGGTTTGGCTCACTATCATATTGCCATTGCGGTCTTTAGCTTCCCACACCTGCCTTTTATGGTAGTGTGGAGCTCCTTCTTCATCCACATGCAAGGCAACATCAAGGATTACAACATTAGGGTATGTCTTACGCTCCCACTCTATTTGTTCCGTGGTAATCTTTTTCAGCAAGTCAATTCCCACATGCTCATCCTTATTACCGATATAAATGACCGTCTCTTCGGGACACGTATCCTCATTGGCAATATACTCATCCATAGTCCGCATATACACATATTGTCTACGCTTGGCGTACTTTTCGTTTTGCAAATCGAGAGCTTGCCCAAATCTATCCTCATAATATTTAAGCTCACAATCTGTAAATGACATGCCGTCATAATAGCTCCAATACACATTATCGGCAGATTTTTCCGCATCAATATGAGTAGCATTACTCAAGTCAAACTGCCTGTCATTATGCTTTGCGAGATACACACCATGCTTGCCAGCACGCCCATTGTGCTGAGTAACACGTACAGCCATAACCTACACACCTCCACACGATTATCGTCCTAGCACTATTATAATGGATTGCAAAGCTCAAAACAAGTACCCCGTACTGGTTTTGAGCAAACTCAAAACCACGGGGCCCCAAAAAACAGCACAAATTTGAAGGGAAAAATGTCGGTATGCCTAACGGCATACCATTAAAATGAAAGCCTGATTGCCCTCTAATGGCAGCGGCCGACTACGGCTCCCACGTGCTAATACCATAGGTCGGTCACGTAAAAACTCTGACAAGGCAAAAAGAAAATTGGTGGCTCGTGGTCCGCTTTAAGGCGTAGCGTCATGCTACCCAACCCATTCACACGGCTGCGCCGTGTCTACTGCCAAAAGACAGCCCTAAATAAGAGAAGCGACAGCCTAGAGGGTTATTTCCCACCCCTCCAACATCTAACACTCCGCATCACGCTATTGTCCGTTGTGGCATCTCGTTTTGCACTAGATGCCCGGCCTAGGCCGGGCATGATAGCCAGCTCCGCTGGCGGTGAGATAGCCAGAACCCCAAGCCGGCAAAAAGCTACTCACAGCACCCCCGCCCACGCTATTTTTTCCTTGAGTGCTGACATCCCCCATTGGGGGCTTGGGGGGATGCAGAACAGGACGCAAGGGAGCTGTAGCTATAGAAGTTGCCGACCTCTTTAGAGGTGGTGTTTTGTACCCCAATTTTAGGCTTATAGAAGAATAAGAAGAGAAATCAACTCAAATACGCATGGTTGAGCGATTCATTGCGTCAAAATATGGTTATAAAACGTCAAATTTCGTACTAAAACGCTTTTAACCCCTATATCTAGATACGCTTAAAACGTCAAAATCAACGTAATATTGACATTTTAAGGAAAAAGTACTATAATAATAAGCGTCAAAATATAACTTCTAATGACGTATAAAAAGCAAAAGGAGTGAAATAAATGCCGAGACGAAGAGCAGTACCCAAATATAGGGAAAACCCATTTCTTGAACACACAGCTGAACTGTCTATAACTGGTTACAGAAGAATTTACAGTAAGCAAAACCATAATATGTGCTTAGTTGTTAACCCCGAAGACGGGGAAGCCAAGCCAGCAGGCTTCTATTTTAGGAGAGAAGTGGAGCTTAACGAATTTGTCAAATTATATGCTGAAGGAGCCGCGGCATTGCTTAATCTTAGCCCAAGTGGGCAAAAAGTATTCACCCTAGTTTACAGAGAATTATATGGTAAAGACGGAAAAGACAAATCTGAAATAGTATTAAATTATGAAATGCTTGCAGATGAGGAAAAGAAAAAACTATCCAAAAGAACCTTTGAACGTGGAATAAGTGAATTGATAAAAGCTGAATTTATCGCGGAAACTCTCGTGCCAAGTTATTATTTTATCAATCCAACCTATCTATACAACGGAGATAGATTAGCCCTAGTAAATGAGTACGTCTTAAAAAAACATCCTGACATAAAAATTATGGAAAATACAAAAGAAGATAAAACAAAAAGCCTACCATGAGCCGACACCGAGCTGTCAAGGGCAAGCCTACGGTGCAAGCACCCTTGACAGCTGCGGTGAGCTCATGGCTCGTAAATATCAAAATAGGAGATATTGATATGGATAAAAAAACATACGAAGAAGCACGAGAACAGTTAATCTCAATAGGCGCAGAAGAATTGGCTGATGCCATATTACGCATCAACACTAGATTAAGCGAGGATATAAACAAGGCTAACAATGAAGATTATATTTTAGGTATAGTACAAGCGCTTAATACAATAAATGCTGAAGTACAGGCAACAGTACTAAGATACTCATTGGCAAAAGGATACCAAAAAGCAGTAAAAAACACGAAAGGAGCAAAAAATGAAGATTAAGGGATTGCTCGGATACGAAAAACAGGTTGACCGCTACGTGATCTATGGTGATGACGGCAGGCGCTCGGAGCTACATTGTGGCGATTATTTTGAGGCCCGCATAGCAAATCATTGGATTGGAACGACTATTGAAATGCAGTGGTATAATGACGGCAAACACAGATATTTTCTCACCCAAGGCGGGCTCGGCCTTGCCGAGCTCATCGAAGCTAGCGTACCTGTACGCCAAACGGAATAATAATAAGGGAACAGCCAGGACTACAAGTAGCCCTGGCTGTTTTTACTTAATCTCCTATAACGTTGCTACTGCTCTTGCCTGTATTGCCATGTTCTGCAAGGTATTCCCGTCTAACTTCTGCTCTTATTTCAGCTTTTCTAGCTTCAATTTGAGCATTTCTCTTTTTAATTTCTATAGCAGTCTGTTGCACTTTATCCCAATTCTTAGCTCCAATAGTATTTCTGATATCTCGATAATAATCTAATTGGGCTTCCACATCCTTTTTCTGCTTAAGCAACTCCTCATATTTTTCCTTTTCTTTTTCCTTTTCTTTTTTTAAGTAATGCATCTCTCTTGTTGTGTATTCTAAATCTTCTATTG
>CAMFET010000156.1 GCA_945949475.1 uncultured Phascolarctobacterium sp. | reverse complement strand
AGGCCTTAAAAAGCAGCTGCACCTCTGCATAAAAAGGCATGCGCCGACTATAAAGCTGCACTATATGCATAAACAGCAAAAAGATCAGCGGGAAGGTAACCCAAAAATTGAGCCAAGAGATATGCAGACTGTGCGAATGCAGGATAAAATTGCGCAGCCAAAAAGCTGATTGCTCCGCAGACACAATCACCACATAGTCCAAAATAACAAACAAAACTGCAATTATCGTGTTTAGGTATTTGCTTCCATGCACTCTACTAGCCAATTGTTAATCTCCCCTGCATCAGCTTTTTTCATACAACTTCCCAAAATTAAGCACGCTTATGATTTGTCCAATTTATCACTTATATTATAATCCCATGTCCCCCCCAGTCAAGCAAAAGTGCATCGAGCCCTTTTGCTCGGTGTCCTCACGGACACGCTTTACTCATTTACTGCAGTGCGTAAATTTTATGCTACGTTTCTACATTTTAGCTTTAGGCTATTAGTTTCTAGACAAGGCCCCGTCGCTGCCGAACCAACTATAGCAGTTCTGCGCGTAAGCTGTGTATAAATCTTTACAATTTGCTATTTGTTATAAATAAAAAAAGACACCCGCTCAAAGCGAATGTCTAAAAAAAGAATAATGTATGCTTTATTTCTTGTTTTTAATATTCATATGTCTGGCTTTCTTTTTTTGCTCGACGCTCTCTACGGCCTGCTGCCACAGCTTTTTAAACCTTTTGTTGCTAGTCAATGAACCTTCAATGCTGCGCATAACGTCATTCAAAAGCTCCAAAACGCTGCAATGCAGCGCTGCACTGATGCTAACAAGAAAGCAAAGCGTCACATTCTTTTGGCCATTTTCCACCATGCACTGATAACGGACGCTGTAACCAGCCAGCTCAGCCAGCTCAGTTTGCTTCAGCCCCAGCTTCTTGCGACGATTAACAATAGCATCTCCTAACTCACGCAAAATTATTTGATTTAGTTCATAAATAAAGTCCATCATGGGCACCTCCCTGTATAATAATAGAATACACCCTGACTGAACTATAATATCATTATCTGCACTATATTTCTATTTTTTGACAAGAAGTTTTTATTTTTCAAAAAACGGAAATATAGTTTCTATTCTAATCTATTCTGAAAATTTATGCTATAATAAACTTGGCAGGCCGCCACATCATAGCACGGATTCCGTCATTTTGAGCATTGGACTGTGCCCCGATGCAAGGAAGAGTGAAGAAAATTAGACATGCCAAAAATACCAAAAAATTCAACACACTCTCGGCTACAGAGCTGAAGAACCTAGTACAAGGAGCACAAAGCTTCGACCAGCATGCTATAGATAGGCTGTGCGCAATATTTAAGCCCCTCATCATAGCTGCTACCCATAAAAGCTACATCATTGGAACGCTTGGAGGTGATGCCGAAAACACGGCTTGGGAGATATTTTTAGAGTTTATCCATCAGTATAAGGGCAACAAGTTTAGCCTGCTGCCTGGCTTAATCAAAACGCATATAGAATACGAGCTTTTACATAAGCTGTATCCACGCAAGCCTGTATCCGTTGAGGACGAAGTGATTTTGGATGCTACTGACGGGAATGGGCAAAGGCTATATGAGCCCTCGGACAATAATGCCAGTATGGATAAATTCTTTGAAGAACGCTTTTTTAAGGATGTTTATGCCTATTTAACACCTAGGCAGAGGGATGTTATTGACGCTATATGTAAACACCGCATGAGTGTAGTGGAGTATAGCAAGGACCAAGGTATCGCCTATTCCTCGGCTTTTTTGCTGTTAAGAAGGTCCTTGAAAGCAGTTAGATCTATTATTAATAATTAAATATTTTTAAGTTTAAAGCGGACTATAGATTAAATATTTCAATCCATAGTCCGCTTTATTTTATTTACTAAAGGTAGCATTTATTAAAGTAAATGCTAGTTGTTGTAAGGGCAGAAGAAAAATGAGAGAAAAAAATTTAATAAAAAAAGAGAGAAAAAGAAGATTTCACTGTAATAATGGCAAAAAGTGCCCAAATTAATAGCATGCCTTACCGAAAATTTTTAAAAAAATTTTTTCTAAAGCATGCTATTAAAATCGACCTTTTTTGCCATTACTATAGTGAGAGGGTTGAAATCATAGCAAAGCTGTTCCACCGCCCCCTCTCCCCCAAAGCGCACACCGGTTAAACGCGACTAAGGATTGCGGTAGAAAGGAAAAACACCATGCAAGTAACTAATCCCCCTAGCATAACCTCCCAAGACCTGCTCGCCCTCGCCCAAGCAGCCCACGGCAAAATAAACCGCCTGTACCTGCACTGGACCGCAGGCAGATATCACCAATTCTTTGATGATTACCACCTCAATGTGGATGAGGATGGCCAGGTTTACCGCACCTGCCACTCCCTGGCCGAGCGCAAAGCGCACACCTACAAGCGCAATACTGGCAGCGTGGGCATCGCCCTGTGCTGCGCGCTCGATGCCAGCTGGACCGCTACCATGCCCAAGTTTGGCACCATGCCACCCACGCTCAAGCAGCTTAAATCGTTGGCTTGGATAGTGGCTATACTGTGCACAGCGTTGGGTATAGCCATCACCAGCGATACCGTGATGACACACGGCGAAGCTGCCTATAGGGATGGGTATGGGCCCGGCAGTGGCGATCCCGAGACACGTTGGGATTTGTTTTGGGTGCTCGATGAGCAGGGTGCCTTTCGCCAAGGCGGAGTTTATGTGCGGGAGCTTGCACGGCAGTATAGCACAAGATTAGTACCCAGCCAGCGCAAGGGCGCTGAGCAAAACGCTTATCCTGCTTCGGCGGCAGCACCGCTGCAGGTGCCGCTGTTTATGGAATAAGCACAAACATTTAAAACGTGAAAGGAGTAATGGATTATGGCAATCGAAAAATCTTTGGCAAAGCGTACTTTGTCTGTAAATGTGAAGGATGGGGTGAATTCTGATGGAAGCGACAAAATCAAAGCCTGCAACTACAGCAAAATCAAAGCGGACGCCACCGTTGAAAATATTTTTGCAGCTGGCACTGCACTGGGCTCTCTCATGGCTCAAGAGGTAGTGGATATCGCCCTCACCGAAAAAGCTACCCTGACTGAAGTGATGTAAGAGGACAAAGTAAATTAGTAGGAAGCCTCGCCCACCGGGAGACAAGGTGAATTGGCCCTTTAAGGCCAAGAGAGGGCACCCTGGGGTGGGTGCCGAGCTTGCGAGGCGGAGAGGGGCTATGGTAAACAATTAAGTTAACGTTGGTCCCCTCTCAGTCAGCTTCGCTGACAGCTCCCCCGGAGGGGGAGCCAAAAGTTAGACGTAAAAAGAAAGGAAGTATGAGAATATGGAATTACAACTGGTTTTTAAGTGCACCAATGGCAAGAAACGCATTCTTATCGTCAACAATCCTCGCGAGGATGTAACCTTGGAGGAGGCTACTGATGTGATGCAGCAGCTGATCACCTTGAATGTGTTCGAATCTGCTAACGGCGACTTGCAGGAAATTGTGGAGGCTCGCCTGCACACCTGCGAATACACTGTACTGCTGTAAGG
>CAMFET010000155.1 GCA_945949475.1 uncultured Phascolarctobacterium sp. | reverse complement strand
TGGCACCGGTAAGAGTACTCTGCTTCGCATGCTTGCCAATCATGATGCTGGCGAAAAGGGCAAGCTGACCATCCCTGGTAATGTAGTGATGGAATACCTGCCACAGGACCCTCCCTTTGACCCTGAGGCCACTGTTTTGGAGCAAATTTTCCGCGGCGATTCGCCGCTGATGGTGTTACTGCGGGAGTATGAAATGGCCATTGAGACTGCTACCGCACGCCCCGATGATAAGCAGGCTCAAAAGCAGCTTTTGGAGCTGCAGCAGCAAATGGATGAGCAGTTTGCTTGGCAGCTGGAAAGCGAGGCAAAGGCGGTGCTTACTCAGTTGGGTATCACTCGTTTGCAGCAAAAAATGGGTGAGCTCAGCGGCGGACAACGCAAACGTGTGGCTTTGGCCGGGGTGCTGGTGCGTCCTAGTGACCTATTGATTTTGGACGAGCCCACCAACCATATGGATAATGCTACTGTGGCTTGGCTGGAGCAGCAGCTCATGAAGCGCAAGGGTGCCCTGCTCATGGTAACCCATGACCGCTATTTTTTCGACAGAGTTGTAAATCGCACTCTGGAAATTGACGGCGGCAAGGGCTATGTGTATGTGGGCAATTATAGCTTGTTTTTGCAAAAACGCGAGGAACGCCGCATTGCGGAAGCTAGTGCTGCTCAAAAGCTGCGTAATATTTATCGGCGGGAGCTAGCTTGGATTAGCCGCGGCGCCGAGGCACGACGCACTAAGAAAAAGGATCGCGTGGAGCGTTTTGCCCAAATCGAAGCCGAGGTCAAGAATGTGAAAGCTGAGGCTAATCTAGAAATGTCCTCCGTTAGCAGTCGTTTGGGCAAAACTATTATCGAGCTGGACCATATTTCTATGAAATATGATGGCATCGATTATTTGAAGGATTTTAGCTATATTTTGCTGCGTAACGACCGCGTGGGCATTGTGGGACCCAATGGCGCAGGCAAGTCCACCTTGATGGATATTATTGCCGGTCGTTGTGCTCCCACTGGTGGTAGTATGACTGTGGGTCAGACTGTTAAAATAGGCTATTTTGCGCAGCACAGCGAATTTTCGGATAGTAATATGCGCGTTTTGGAATATATCAAGGAAGCCAATAATTACATTGAAACAGCGGATGGACAGCGCATCAGCGCTGCTCAGATGCTGGAGCGTTTTCTTTTTCCGCCGGAGCTGCAATGGGTGCCGGTTAATAAGCTAAGCGGTGGTGAGCAACGTCGCTTATATTTGTTGCGAGTGCTGATGACGGCTCCTAATGTGTTGCTCTTGGATGAGCCCACCAATGATTTGGATATTCCTACCCTGTCCGTGCTGGAGGATTATCTGGATAGCTTCGCTGGTGCTGTTATCGCTGTGTCCCACGACCGTTATTTTTTGGACCGCTTTGCCCACAAGATTTTTGCCATTGAGGGCAATGGCCATGTGCAGCCTTATATTGGCGGCTATACTGATTACGAAGCTGCTGTGCAGGCGAAGCAGGCTGGCGAGCCAAACGAGAAGACGAAGACTGTGACGAAGCAGGCGGTAGCTGCGGCTGCTCCTTCTGCTCAAGCAGCTGCGCCTGACAAAAAGAAGCTAACCTATGCAGAGCGGCTTGAGCTGCAGCGTTTGGAGCAGGAGTTGGGACGCAGTGAGGCCGAGCTGAAGATGTTGGCGCTGGAAATGAATAATTGTGGTAGTAATTACGGCAAGCTAGCGGAGCTGACGGCACGGCAGCAAGAGGTACAGAGTAAGCTTGAGGAAATGGAGGAACGCTGGCTCTATTTGTCAGAGTTCGCAGAATAATAATAACCACCGTAGTGTTTATGCTGCCTCCCCTTTCAAGGGGAGGGGGACCGCTTGCGGTGGAGGGGTTTATTAGGGAGTAAACATGATTAAAGCTTTACATAGAGATTATCGAGATAAGCTGCGACGGCTGCTTAGCGTCATGCTGCCCATTATTTGCACACAAATGGCGATTATGGGAATGAACTTTTTTGACGCTAGTATGTCGGGGCAGGCTGGTGAAGTGGATTTAGCAGGAGCTGCCATCGGCGGAAATATTTGGATGCCGATACAGACAGGGCTCAGCGGCATTTTGATGGCGGCTATGCCCCTGGTAGCTAATCTTTTGGGGGCCGGAGAAAAGCACAAAATTATGCTGGTAGTGCGCCATGGCCTTTTTTTGGCTCTGTGCTTCGCTCTATTGGTTTTGCTGGGTGGGGCAGCATTTTTGCCGCATTTTTTGCATAATATGGGACTGGCGGTGGAGGTGTACCATGTAGCGCTGTGGTATTTGGCGGGCCTAGGACTAGGCGTCATCCCCTTTTTTATGATTATACCCCTGCGTAGCTTGGTGGATACCTTGGGCTTTACCCATTTGACAATGCGTATCTATCTTTTGGCCTTGCCGATTAATGCGTGTCTTAATTATGTGTTGATTTTTGGCAAGCTGGGCTTGCCACGGCTTGGTGGTATCGGTGCTGGGGTGGCTTCGGGTCTAACCTTTTGGTTGTTGTTGGGTGTTTTTACGTATGTGCTAACTCGCTTGGAGCCTTTTAAAAGCTATGATGTGTTTGGCTTTGTTCGTCCTCAGGTCAGCTGGCTTAAGGAATATTTGCGCATCGGTATACCCATGGGTATTTCCATTTTTATGGAAACCAGTATTTTTGGCGTGGTGGCTTTGTTTATTGCCAAGTTTGGCACAGAAACAATTGCGGCTCACCAAGCAGCGCTGAATTTTTCCTCTTTGGTTTATATGCTGCCCTTGAGCTTTTCTTTAGCGCTTACTATTGTGGTAGGCGTGGAATATGGGGCAAAAAATTATCAAGGGGCACGCGATTATGTGACCATTGGCTTGCAGACGAGCTTGGGTATAGCGGGCTTTTATATGCTGGCTGAGTATTTCCTGCGTGAGCAAATTGCTTTGATTTATACTGCTAATCCGGAGGTTGTGGCTTTGGTGAAGGTGTTTTTGCTTTATGCCATAGCTTGGCAGACAGGAGACGCTATTGCGGCGCCTATACAAGGGATTTTGCGTGGGTATAAGGATGTGGATGCGACTTTTTGGGCGAGTATGCTGGCTTATTGGGGGATTTGCTTGCCCTTGGGGTTGTTTCTCGATTATAAGGTTGGCAATGGGGCTTTTGCGTACTGGCAAAGTCTTGACTGCGGCGTCCTTAGCAGTGCGACGTTGTTGTCCATACGATTGATTTGGTTGCAGAGGAAAATTGGGTGAATTGTGGCTTTACGAGATGCTTAAATTGCAAAATAGGAAATTCGCAATTAGCAATCATCGCTCACTGCGATTTCTAAACGCTCATTTCGTGGGGTACAATAAGGCCCCTGCGGGGTACTATTTGTCTCGCAGAACAATATACGTTTTCGAACCCTTGGGACCATTGTACCATCCACTCATTCGCTAAAATCGCAATGTTCGCTAGCTGATTAGCTAATTGCTCAATTTCCATATTCAAGTATCTCAACCATTCTGTAGCACGGAAAAGTGGTTCTCACACCGCGAAGCGACCATATGGCAAAGCATTTTTTTGCCAAGCTTTTTTTG
>CAMFET010000154.1 GCA_945949475.1 uncultured Phascolarctobacterium sp. | reverse complement strand
GGCAGAAGCAGCATCGCGCTGTTGTTTTTGCCGAAGGTTTCTTATTTATTGCTATATTGCTATTGTATTTTACGGGTGGTATAATGAAAAACAGCACATACTAGGAGTTGATATTATGGGCAAAAGAGAAATTTACTCTTGCATCACACTGCAAAAGGAGCTAGAAAACACTATAAAGAAAACAGGCTTTGCAGGCAGAGTGCACTATTTGGACGTGGCGCTGCATAGCGATCCCCAGAAGATGCACGCAACATTGCAGGGCATTATTGATAAAAATACGGAAGCAGAGGAGATTATTATCTGCGTTTCCGGCTGTGGCAAGGCTACCTGCGATTTAAAGGCGACCACCTGCCAAATAGCCGTTCCCCGCACCATGGACTGCATCGATGTTCTGTTGACCGGCTCCGGCATCAAACGTCCCGATGGAGCCATTTTTATCACCAAAAGCTGGATGAACTTTATGAAGAATTCTGCCATTGATTATGCAAAGCTCGTTAAGGAGCGCGGTCAGGCCGAGGCCGAAGCCTTCCTCAAGCAGCTATACAAGGGCTTTACGGATTTTTATATTATTGATACAGGCACATATGACCTAGAGGAGGTTAAGGCTTATATCATGCCTTTGGTGCAGCTTCTAGACGGAACGCTTACAACCTTGCCCGGCCCTTACAAAGTATTAGAAAAGCTCATCACGGGCAATTATGATGCAAGCGTCATTGTTGTTCCCAAAGGTAGCACCTTGAGCATTCATGAATTTGATGGCCTGAGGCCCTGCACGATTAAAAAGTAAGTACTGTTCTTAATTATTGCCATTTTGCGTTTTGTTACATTAGGTTAAGGGCATAATATAGCTAAGCGATAAGGAGGCACATTATGTTTAAGATAAATGAAGAACAATTAGAGATTTTGCGTAATAAACAGGGCTATATTAGCGATATGGATGGTGTTATCTACCATGGCAACTGCATCCTGCCCGGCGTCAAGGAGTTTGTGGATTGGCTATATAAAGAGGATAAGCCCTTCCTGTTTTTGACCAACTCCAGCGAGCGCAGTCCCCGCGAGCTGCGCCAAAAGCTGTCTCGCATGGGCCTTGATGTGGACGAAAGCCATTTTTATACCAGTGCTCTAGCCACTGCCAAATTCCTTGCAGAGCAGGCCCCTGGCTGCAGTGCCTATGTTATTGGCGCGCCCGGCCTTGTGAATGCGCTTTACGATGTGGGCATCACCATGAATGATGTTAATCCCGATTATGTGGTCGTGGGCGAAACCGATTCCTATAATTATAATATGATTATCAAGGCAGTGCAGCTGATTAATAAGGGCGCGCGCCTTGTGGGAACTAATCCGGATATGACCGGCCCCTCAGAAATGGGCATTATCCCGGCTTGTCAGGCATTGGTAGCACCTATTTCCCTAGCTACAGGTAAAACGCCTTATTTTGTAGGCAAGCCCAATCCGCTGATGATGCGCACCGGCCTGAAAATGCTCAATGTGCATTCTGCTGATGCGGTGATGATTGGCGACCGCATGGATACGGATATTGTCGCTGGCATGGAAAGTGGCCTGATGACAGCTCTGGTGCTGAGCGGCGTTTCCACCGTAGAAAACATCAATGTGTTCTCTTACAGGCCCTCCATCATTCTTAATGGTGTGGGCGACATTGCCAGAAAATAAAATAGCAAGAAAGCAAAACTTCGGCAAAAACAACATCGCAATGCTGTTTCTGCCGAAGTTTTTTATATGCCTAAGGTTCCGGAAAACCGGTATTGCTTGTAAAGGGCATAAAAAAAGACTAGGCGTCGTGAGTAGCCCAGCCATCTGCCTATTTTATTTTCTCAGGGAACGCTTTACAATCTCGCGATTGAGCTCCTGCAAAGTCGGTCGCTTAGACCAGTCCTGAGCGGTCATTTTCTTGTGCATATAAGCATCTACTCCTTTCTTTATAAAATCATTCTCACCCAAGCGGTTACCATATTATAAACAATAGGAGCTGGTTTGTCCAGCCCCTAGCTAACGATTTTACATATTTATTACCTATTTCTTACAAAATATACGCATAAGCGGAGTGGGTGGGATTTGAACCAACCCACGTGGTAAACGCTACTCCACCGCTCACTACCAAATCATGTTAAAGAAATAACCGATAAAGACGATTCCTCCCACTACAATACCAATGAAAGTCCCTAAAAGCCTGGGAGTCATAACCTTGCTGAGCATGATCAGGGAAGGCAGGGATAATGTGGTAATGGACATCATCAGGGCCAAAATGGTGCCAACAGGGACGGATGCCAAATATAAAGCCTCCGCTATGGGCAGAGTGCCAAAAATATCCGCATAAATAGGCACACCAATCAGAGTAGCCAAGAGCACACCCCAAACATTTTTATCACCCAGTACGGCTAATATCCATTCCTGGGGCACCCAATTATGCAAAAAGGCACCAATTCCCACACCAACGAGCACGTATGGAAACACATTCTTCACGATGATTTTCGTATCATTAATAGCATAATCTATTCTTTGGGGCTGATTAAAGTATTCGGACTCGCTATAAAATTCCCGGATAGGGTCATTATATAGGGCTAAATAACGTTCCATTCCCAATGCATTTATTAATAGACCACCGGATACGGCTAAAACTAAGCCTACAACCACATACGCGATGGCGAATTCACTACCGAAAAAGGACATCAGCATGAGCATGGAGGCTATATCCACCATAGGAGAAGATATGAGGAAGGAAAAGGTCATGCCCAAGGGTAGTCCGGCCCGTGTAAAGCCAATGAAGATGGGGATGCTGGAGCAGGAGCAAAAGGGAGTAACTGTACCTAAAAGAGCAGCGATAATGGCCCCCTTAATCCCGGTGAAGCCAGTTAAAATTCTCCTAGTCCTAGCGGGAGGAAAGTAGGACTGAATGTAACTAATGAGAAAAATCAAAGAAACCAACAGAATGGTAATCTTGATGGTATCATACAAGAAAAAATGTAGGCTTCCCCACAAGGGTGAACCTGTATCCGCACCAAATCGAAGAAGCAGCTGCCATACTAATTCGCTTAGCCACTTCATGCCTAACACCTGTTGCATAATAAAATCAAACATCATAACACTCCTTTTATTTATAGATTTAAATTTATCGATATATAATGCACAAAAAAAGCGATATTTCCGTCTAAAGGGTGGACAGATATGTATTCAAAACAGCCTGCACCATCCCATGGGCCTCCTTACTCAGGGAATAATGCATCCATTTGCCCTCCTTGCGACCAACTACCAATCCAGCTTCCACCAAAATCCGCATATGGTGGGATAGAGTTGGCTGGGAAATATTTAAGGCATCCAATAAAACGCAGGCACATTTTTCTGTTCTGCTTAGCTGGCAAAGTATCTGCAATCTGTTTTCATCGGACAATGCTTTAAATAGCTTTGCATCCTCTTTATAGGTCACTTTTATCACCTCTCCATCATTTTAAACAATATATCGAAGTTTGTCAATGTATTATGGTAATTAAGGCCGCGTCAGTTTACTGTAGGAATCAAAAGGACAGACTCCACCAATTTTGTCTT
>CAMFET010000153.1 GCA_945949475.1 uncultured Phascolarctobacterium sp. | reverse complement strand
GTAACCAGCTCCATGGCGTTAATCAGATTGATATGGCGGATTTCGCCGATATTCTTGTGCTGACCGAAGGTTTCCATGAGGGCATTATGGAAGTACTTGGCCTTCTCCACGTTCTCTTCCAAAATATGCTCATTCTTCATAATATCCAGCACGGCCAGAGCGATGGCGCAGCCAATGGGGTTGCCTGCATAGGTGTGGCTGTGCATGAATTGCTTGCCCTTGTTATAGTCGTCATAGAAGGCATCGTAAATCTTATCGGTGGTGCAAACTATGGACATGGGCAGGTAACCGCCGGTAAGCGCCTTACTGATGCACATAATATCGGGGGTGATACCAGCATGGTTGCAGGCAAACATTTTGCCGGTACGGCCAAAGCCGGTAGCGATTTCGTCAGCAATTAAGAGCACGCCGTATTCGTCGCACAGCTTGCGCAGCTTTTGCAAATACAGGGGCGGATAGATGCGCATGCCGGCACAGCCTTGGACAATGGGCTCCACAATCATAGCCGCAGTTTCCTTGGCATGCTTAGCAAAGGCTTCTTCCGCATATTTGAAGCATTCACATTGGCAATGCTCGCGGTCCTTGTTGAAGGGGCAGCGATAGCAATCAGGAGCCTGAACATGAATATTATTCATCATCATGGGCTTATACATTTGAGCAAATAAATCCATGCTGCCTACGGAAAGAGCACCGATGGTTTCGCCGTGATAGCCCTCGCTGAGGCACATGAAGCGAGTTTTTTCACTATGGCCTGTTTGCAATTGGTATTGGAAGGCCAGCTTCAAGGCGATTTCTACGGAGGAGGAGCCGTTATCGGCAAAGTTAAATTTATTCAGGCCGGCGGGCACATATTTTACTAACTCCTCGCAGAGCTTGATGGCAGGCTCATGGGTAAAGTTTACGAAAATAACATGCTCCAATTGGTCGATTTGTTTTTTGATGGCCTCGTTAATCTTAGGATTGCAGTGACCTAAAAGATTACACCACCAGCTGGAAATAATATCCAGATATTTTTGGCCATCGGCGGCATATAAATAAGGGCCTTCAGCATGGTCAACTACGATGGGGCGCAGGGTTTCGTAATCCTTCATTTGGGAGCAGGGATGCCAAATGTGAGCGAGGTCCCTAGCTTCGAGTTCTTTTACTTTATTCAAATCCATGATACACATCTCCTTTAATAAAAATTCCTCCGTCTGCTCGCAAGCTCGCAGCCACCTCCCTTTCCCCCCTAAAGGGATTAGCACGACCAACACGTTCTCGCTGCACTTCGCTTGCGACAACGTGGGTCTTAGCGTCAAAGGGAGGCTTTCTACTAATTTACTAATTATTTATATAAACCCTTTAGTACTTCTACATCAATATCCAATTCTGTATCGTTCGGTTTTACTTCTGCCAGTACGGGTACGCCAGTGATGGCTTCCATCATCTTTTTATTATCGGCCTGCATAAAGTCGCTGCCGTCATAATTATTGAGGATAATGCCTCTTACAGGAATGCCTTTTTGCTTAAGGTAGGCAATAGTAAGTACACAAGCGTTGATGGAGCCTAAGGCGGCATTGGAAATTACCAGTGTGCCCAAGTCCACTGCTTTAATCACATCCTCCAAGAGAATATGCTGTTCATCCCAGCGAATGGGGCAGATGATACCACCGCTGCCCTCCATGGTTACATAATCATATTTAGCTTGAGCCGCAGTAAAATCGGCCTTTACCTTGTCTAACTCCACAGGATTTCCCTCACGCATTGCCGCTAAGTGGGGGGAGACGGCTGTTTTATAAATGTAAGAAACCAGTTCCTCGCCCTTTTCCTGCATACCGGAAACCTTGGCCACGTAAGCGGCATCGCCGGGCAGCCAGCTGCCGTCGGGCTGCTCTTCGGCACCGCTCAAGGCAGCCTTGTAATAGCCTGCGTTCAGGCCTGCATCGCGTAGCTTTTTCACAATCAAGGCTGTGACAAAGGTTTTACCAATGTCCGTGCCAGTTGCCGTAATAAAAATACCTTTACTCATGATTTTCACCTTCTATTTTCTCTTACCAGAGGAATTAATTTTTTACCAAGCAGCGCAGCGATGATGCAGAGCACGATGTCGCCGGGTACTGCCAATAAGAAGCAATATAAGAACAAGGGCCATAAAGCGATGGGTTGACCAATAACGAAGTTGCCAATGATGTAATAGTAAGCCATGCCACACAGGTACACGATAGCAAGACCTGCAAAATTGGCGATTAAAAGCTTTTTCGTGCTTACTGTACCAGCGGAGATGCTGCCAGTGATTTTGGCGCCTAAGGCGAAGCCAATGAGATAGCCAAAGGTAGGCTGGAAGACGTAGCCCGGGCCACCACCATTAGTGAAAACAGGTAAACCTAATAGACCTAAGGCGATATACACCCATACTGCCGCACTGCCTAAGCGGGAGCCTAACAACAGGCCTGCCATGGTTGTGAACAGCAGCTGCAAAGTGAAGGGGCATACCGGCACGGGAATTTTGATAAAGGCACCAATGGCAATCAATGCGGAAAAGAAAGCCATGAAAACGAGCTCGCGGGTTTTATTCTGCGGGCGTACTGTAGAAGTTTCTAACACGTAAACCACCTCGTTAAATTATGTTAACGCAATTAGTATAGACCTGATATGGAAATAAGTCAACCCAGTGAATTAGTAAGGTTAACGATATTTTATTGGTTTCGTGGTATAGGATGATAAAAAAGCTGTTACGGCAGGGACAAGGGCATTTTTGTATAAAAAGTTGCATTTTATAAGCTTTTTCTGGAGAATATGCTTGCCATACAGGGGTTAATATGTTATCATAAGGGCGGTAAATTGGGCTGTGGCGCAGTAGCACCGCTTGGTGAGCTGTAGCCGAGGCAGTCAGATTTTACCTAGTTTATAATGAAGTCAATAATCGCTTGGATCTATGAGACCGGGACGAAGACGCAAAAAGGGTTTAGTATGCGCATTCCGGTTAGGAATGCGCTTTTTTAATGCAAGAGCATCAATTGCTGTTTGCCGCGCGTCTTACCTATGGTCAGAAAGGAGAGCAATACGGTTATGAAGATTGGTGTTATCGGCGGAGGTAAGGTGGGTCGCTGTTTAGCGAGTTATCTTAAAGAAAGCTTGGTGGGTATCACAGCTAATTCTCCTGAGCATTCTCGTCAACTGGCGGAGAATTTTGCTACCGAGCCTTGCACTAACGAAGAGCTGGTGGAGCGTGCGGAGGTGCTGCTACTCACCGTGCCGGATCGCCTAATTGGCACGGTGGCAGCTAGCCTTGCAAGCGCCAGCGTTAGCGAGCACGCCACAGGCTCTGCGCCTGCTGCGCAAGTTCCGCAGTTGCCGCTAGCAGGAAAGGTTTTCCTGCATTGCAGCGGTTCCATGGGCCTTGAAGAGCTAGCGCCGCTCGCAGCGGCAGGCGTCCATGTGGGCAGTCTGCACCCGCTGCAAAGCTTTGCCGGCGGCGCGACGCAGCTGGCGGGCGTGTACATGGCGGTGGATGGCGATGAGGCTGCCTGTGCAGCTGCGCAGCAGATTGCGGTTGCCATGGGTGGGCATCCCTTCCAAGTGCCTGCCGCTG
>CAMFET010000152.1 GCA_945949475.1 uncultured Phascolarctobacterium sp. | reverse complement strand
ACATATTTATTCGTAAAGCTTTCGGTACGCGTTAAATCCACGCTGTAGCTGCGCTTAATAAAGAACATACCCTCGGTAATCACCTCTAAGCGCTTATCCTTATATAAAATCAGGGTGTACTTAAAGGATACACGCCAGCACCACAGCCCCAAAAGCACCAGGTTCAAGCCCCAGCCCACCAAGCTTAGGTGACGCGTCTGCTGCACATTATTCCATTCATTCACAAACAGGCAAACGATAAGCAATAAAGCTATCCCAGCGATAACCTTGCGTGTAAAATTAGTACTTGATTGCTCACGACAAATCTCTTCCAAAAAAACAACCTCCATCTCTTTATGTGTAAGAACACTTATCCATTTTTATCCTCACTATTATATCAAATTTCCTGCGCAAAGCATATACCCCAAAGCTACAATTCACAACAAAAATGTGAAATTTGGTGCTCGTTGCTCTCCACAATTTTTTAAGTAGAATAGTGTTTTTTCCTTAGGCAAGTGATATAATAAACGGGATAGTATAAAAACCACTGATAAAGGAGCGGTAGTATGTTTAAAAAACTCCAGGGAGTCGATCTTGTTCCCGAATATACGCATTCCAAAGCAAAGCTGTACCGGTTAGATGCTGACAAGCTGTTCAACAAATACTACATTGTTACCAGCGCCAGCACGCGTCACCTCTTAAATTCACCCGAGGTAGTTGGCTTTGAAAACTACGACCGTATGTGCAACCCCACCAAAACAACCCTAGACTTTTTTAATAAAAAAGGCTTGATTACGGCGGCCAACATCCTCACCATCTTGCGCGGCGGCCTCAACTATCCCTTGGAGGAATGCTGCTATCGCGCCGGCATCCCCGTCAACGATATGAGCTTTTTATCCTGCGAGCGCGTTTTTGATGGTGAGCTGATCTCCGGCTTAGATATTAAATACAAGAAGCTAAGCATTATCGATGGCGGCACCCTCATTATCGGCGATATTATTGCTACCGGCGATACCCTCGTTAAATGCCTAAAGCATATTGTGAAGGAATATCGCACCGCCGGAGCGCATTTGCGCAATATCATTTTCTTTACTATCGGCGGCAATATGGGTATCACCGTGCTCGAAAATCTCACCGAGGAGCTGCGCGAATACTGGCCTAACTTTGAAGGCTTCTACTGCGTTTACCACGAGGGCATTTTCAGCACCTATAAGGAAAAGGGTGTTACCGGCATCAACCTGCCCTTCGTAGATTTTTATTGGAAGGACAGCGTGCTCGCCCCGGAATATCGCGAGCAAACTTTGGCCAACGATGACGCTCTCTTTGAAAAATGCACCATCTATGATGGCGGTGCCCGCCGTTACGAAATTCCCGAGCATTATCACGAGGTAATGGAATATTGGGAAAAGCTGGATGAGCTGGCTGACAGCATTGATTTTGCAGCCTTTACAGACGAAAAATTTGGCTACAAAACACCGCTCAGCTACGAAGAATGGCTGGAAGAAAACCATTATCACAAAATCGATAAGACCGTTACCGAAAGATTATATGCACAGGAGCTGGCCTATCTAGAGGTTAATAAAAAACGCACCTTAAAGGAAATCACTACTCGTCGTATAGCGGAGTTTAAAGCCGCTGTAGGAAAATATGTCGGTCTTTAATTTTTTATTTTATTTAAATTTTAAGGGGGATAATCAAAAATGAGTACCAAAGCCAAAGTAGTTGACCACGATTTTGCAAACTCAGCCGTACCAGCCGCTAATCGCCGCGGCCTTGTGACCATGTTTATGATCATGATGGGCTTCACCTTCTTCTCGGCCAGCATGTGGGTTGGCCAGCAGCTCGCCAAGGGCTTGGACCTTTCCGGCTTCATTGGGGCGCTTGTTATAGGCGGCATCATTTTGGGCGGCTACACTGGCGCGCTGGGCTTTATCGGCGCCGAAAGTGGCCTTTCCTTGGATCTGTTAGCCCAACGCAGCTTCGGCATCAAGGGCAGCTATCTGCCCAGTGCCATGATTAGCTTTACCCAAGCCGGCTGGTTCGGCGTAGGCCTGGCCATGTTTGCCATCCCTGTTGCCAAGGCCTTATTTGGCGATAGCCAAACCGTGATGTATGCCATGGTGGCGCTGGCAGGCATTTGCATGACCGCAACTGCTTATTATGGCATCAAAAGCTTAACTGCTATTAGCTATATCGCCGTGCCCTGCGTAGCTATTTTGGGCGGTGCTGCCATGTTTATGGCCATAGCGCAAGGCGAAGGCACCATTGCCGAGCAATTTGCCAAAAGCAGTGGCGATTTAACCATCATTAGCGGTGCCGGCCTCGTTGTGGGCTCCTTCGTTTCCGGTGGCACTGCCACTCCCAACTTCACCCGCTTTGCTAAGGATGCCAAAACCGGCTTTTGGACAACCGTTATCGCCTTCTTCATCGGCAACAGCTTAATGTTCTGCTTCGGTGCTGTTTCCTCCATTTTCGTCGGTGGCAATGCCAACGATATCTTCGACGTTATGCTCAAGCTGGGACTCTTCTGGACCGCCGTTTTGGTTTTAGGCCTCAATATTTGGACCACCAACGATAACGCCCTCTACTCCACCGGCCTGGGCCTTTCCAATATCACCGGCATGAGCAAAAAGACCATGGTGCTCTTCTCCGGTGCTTTGGGTACTGTGTTAGCAGTATGGCTGTATAACAACTTCTGCCCCTTCCTGGGCATGCTCAACGCCACCCTGCCTCCCATCGGCATCATTCTTGTGCTCAGCTATTTTATGCATCGCGACCAATACAAAATCGGTGCTAAGGTACAGCTTAAGCAAATCGAATGGGGCTCCGTCATCGGCGTTATCGCCGGCGCAGTAGTTGCTAATCTGCTGCCCTTCGGCATCGCCTCCATCAACGGCATGGTAGTAGCAGCTATCTGCTATATCATCGGCGACAAAATGTCCAACTAAATTAAGCAATAAGAATAGACAGAAAAACTTAACGCAGAAGCTCATGCAAGCTTCTGCGTTATTTTTTGTTCCAACTTATTTACAAGCGAATTTACAAGCATTTAAATTAAGCTAAAGTAGCAGCATTGATTCTAAACCTTATTGCAGGTCGTAGCCCTGCAGCTTTTTGCGATGCTTGGGCGAACGCAGCTTTTTCAAGGCCTTAGCCTCGATTTGGCGAATGCGCTCACGCGTTACGCCAAACTGTTTGCCAATTTCGTCCAGCGTTCTTTCACGGCCATCGTTTAAGCCAAAGCGCAGCCGCAGCACGTCCTGCTCCTTCTGGCTCAGCTCGCTCAACGCCTCCTCAATATGCTCGCGCAGCATGCTCTGCGCCGCTGCAGCCTCCGGCGAAATAGCCTTATCATCGCCAATCAGCTCGCCCATCGAGGTATCGCCATCCTCATTAACAGAGATATCCAAGGAAGTGGTATCGTGGGAATATTCCTCAATCTCCACCGCCTTTTGGTAGGGAATTTCCATGGCCTCGGCAATCTCCTTTAGCTTAGGCTCACGCCCCAGCGTAGTGGTGAGCTCCTTGCGCACCTTGTTAAACTTATTAATCGTTTCCACCATATGCACAGGAATGCGAATCGTTCTAGCATGGTC